>JBGMQW010000007.1:0-35604 GCA_048060815.1 Thiohalomonadales bacterium
AAATATTAATACCGGGTGGTAATAACATATTTTCAATTATTCGGGTTATTATTATTTCCATTATTCCTTATTTAGTAAATTAATTATTTTCTCAACAAGTTTATTAGAAATTAGTTTTATATTATCAGTGACACCCAAATCACAAAGCTGGGTAATTTCAGCATTTTCTACACCACAGGGATTAATATATTGATAAGGCGTCAGATCCATATCAACATTGAGTGCTAATCCATGGTAGGTACCTTTTTGCTTAACGCGTAGACCTAATGCTGCAATTTTTCTATTCTTTACATAAACACCAGGAGCCTTGACATCACCGTGTGCGGATATAGTGTAATCATATAGTAAATCTATAATAGCTTGTTCTATTAATCTAACCAGGTTTCTAATACCCATCTCACGGCGTTTTATATCAATTAGTAAATAAATAACAATTTGGCCGGGGGCATGGTAGGTAACTTGTCCACCGCGATCAGTTCGGATAACGGGGATGTTACTTTTGGCAATAATATGATCAATTTTGCCATTAAAACCCAAAGTAAAAACTGGATCATGTTCGGTTACCCAAATTTCATCTAGAGAGTCAAATTGTCTGTTTGCAGTAAATTCTTGCATATGTTGGACAATAAGCTCATAGGGCTGCTTTCCAAGTTGCTGAATGTTAATTTTGGGTATAACGGAATGGTGCACATGAGCATTCATTTATAAACAGCCACTACAAACTCATTGTCACGTGTTCACATGCGGTTAGGTCTAAATAAATATTATCGAGTTGTTGTTTATCTGTGGCTGTAATAGTGACTGTAATTGAAATATAAGTGCCTTGTGCGCTACTTCGTGTTTTAAAAGCGTCATCGGTAATATTGTTGACGTGTTTATTAATTATAGTATGAACAGCTTGATGAAAATCAGCAGTATCCTTTCCCATTATTTTAATCGGGAATGAGCAAGGAAATTCAAATAAGCTATCATCACTCACAGAGTTTTACCTTATAGTCGTTAAATGCCAAATGTAATTTATTCCATAATGGTCCGGGTTTGCCATTGCCAATACTCCTGTTATTGATTTTTGTTACGGGCAAGATATCTTTGGTGGAACTGGTTAACCAGATTTCATCGGCGCTGTCTAATAATAACTCCGGTATTGGTTCTTCACGAATATCTAATTTTAGTTCAGTTGCAAGTTCAACTACTAAATCACGGGTAACTCCGGGTAATACATTATTTGTTTTTGGTGGGGTGTAGATAATATTATTTTTAGTAATAAACACATTACTTGCAGCACCTTCAGTTACAAAGCCATCTTTTATTAAAAGTGCTTCGACAGCATTATTTTCAGCCGCTTGTTGTCGAAGTAATATATTTGCAATTAACGCGGTGGTTTTGATTTGACAATATTGCCAACGAATATCATCCATGGTGACAACTGAAACACCATTATCTAAAATTGACTGCTCCAGAGATGTTAATGGATTAGCCATAATAAAAACAGTTGGTGTTATATTATCCGGAAAATTATGGTTTCGAGGTGCAACTCCTCGTGTAATTTGTAAATAAATTGACAAATTAGTATTAGACTTATTATTGCTTATTAATTCTTGTAGAATCGATAACCATGTTTCAGAGGAATGGGGATTTTTAATTTTAACACTGTTTAAACTGTTATTTAATCTAGTTAAATGTTCTTCGAATCGTACTAGTTTGCCACAAAAAACCGGTATTACTTCATATATGGCATCACCAAATATAAAACCTCGATCTAAAACTGAAACTTTAGCCTGATCTAACGGGATAAAATTACCATCTAGATATACAATCTGATTTGTCATTTCTAGTTATTTCATCTTATTTATTGAAATAATAATAAGAAACCATCAACCAATCTACTCCACAATCCACCTTCAGGAATATCAGTAATTGATACCAGTTTTCGAGAGGCTAGTTTAGACTGACCAAGGTTAATATCGACTGTACCATATTGTTGGCCTTTAAAAGCAGGTGCAGTAATATTTTCATTTACGGTTAGTTCTGCTTTAACTTTTTTACGTTGACCTCGTGGAATTGTGATGTAAAGTGGTTCTAGTAATCCGAGTTGAATTTCATCCACATCACCTTTATAAATTCGTCGTGATGTTAGTTGTTCGTTTGCCTGGTATAATAGATGACTTTCATAAAATCGGAAACCGTAGTTTAGTAATTTTCGACTTGCACTAACTCTGAGTTTTTCAGATTTGCTTCCTAGTACAACTGAAATTAATCTCATGCCCTTATTTTCAGCTGATGTAATTAAACAATAACCAGCAGATTCAGTGTGGCCTGTTTTTATGCCATCAACACGGTCGTCGATCCATAATAATTTATTTCGATTTGGTTGTGTAATTCCATTAAAAGAAAATTCTTTAACGCTATACCACTTGTAATATTCCGGATAATCCGCAATAAGGGCACGTGATAGAATTGCTAAATCTGATGCAGTTGTGTAATGCTCTTTATTGGGCCAACCCGTACTATTAACAAAGTGTGTGCCCTTCATACCTAATGTTTCGGCGTGTTTATTCATTAATGCTGCAAATGTGTCTTCACTTCCTGCAACGTGTTCTGCTAAAGCCACACTGGCATCATTGCCGGATTGTACAATCATTCCAAGTAATAAACTTTTTACATCAACCCGTTTATTAACTTCAATAAACATTCTGGAACCTTTCATTCGCCAGGCATTTTCACTAATCAGGACTTTGTCTTTGAGTTTGATACTGCCATTTTTTAGTTCATGAAATACAGCATAAGCGGTCATAATCTTTGTCAGGCTTGCTGGTTCGATACGTTCATTATGATTTTTTTGAGCCAACACTGTACCGGATAGAAAATCCATTAAAACATAAGCTTTAGCCGGTATTTTAGGAGCACTAGGTATTAACGCGGCTGCAGAAACCATCGTGCTATAACAAAAAAATGTGAGTAATAGAGTTAGCGATAAAAATAATTTTTTAATCATGAGGTTAGTATTTTAATTTGGTATTTAGTAGATAATTAATTTTGTGGTATATATCATATCATTATTTTTGATATCATGTAATTTTATCTAAAATGTTGAAAAGCAAGAAAATTTTTCTGATTAATTGATTACGACATGAGGTAAATCGAAGCCCATATTTTTAACTTTTAACGCAAGTTTATCTGCTTCATTGACACTATGGATGGGACCAATTTGAACACGGTACATTCGCGGTCTTGCCAATGTATCACTATTTATTCTAACATTATTAAATTGATCGATTAACTTATTTAAAAGTTGTTGTGCATTAGTGTTACTAACAAAGGCACCTACTTGTAAGTACATAATATAATTGTTGCTTTTATTGGTAATTTTACTTATTTTTATTGGTTTATTCGTAACTGCAGATTGTCGTTTTTTAAATTTTCTCGGGTCTAATACTTCAACTTCTACGATTCCGGTACCGGTAGAAATAATGTTGAGTTTCTTTGCCGCCGCGTAGGATAAATCAATGATTCGATTTGAGTGGAAAGGGCCACGATCATTTACTTTAACTATTATACTACGTTTATTTTTAAGATTGGTTACCCGGACATAACTTGGTAAAGGTAAACTTTTATGGGCGGCAGTCATGCCGTACATATTGTATTTTTCTCCGGAAGAGGTTGATCTACCGTGAAATTTTTTACCGTACCATGATGCAATACCTCTTTTACGGTAATTTTTACTACTTTTCATTACGTAATAGCGTTTACCATTGACAATGTAAGAGCCGGGATTGCCCGATGCGCTGAGAGGTTCTACTTTTGGGGTGGCATTTGGAATATTAGAAACATCAAAACTACCATTTGGTGCACTATCTTTACCGGGAGAAAAGGGATTGCCACGAGATGCACAGCTGACTAGAAATAGTGTTATTAAACTGCTGTATAAAATTTTACATGTAAAATTCGAGTAATTAAGAAGATTCAAACCTTTATGATTTATAAATTTAAAATTCATTTACACAGATTCCAGTTTTAAAATTGCAGAAGTATCAAATAAATAACTACTACGCGGGTGCAGGTAAATATTTTTTTGCTTGTTCTTTATTACGAATATACTCACTTAACTGATAAACTGACATTGCATATAGAATACTGTGATTATAGCGTGTAATCACGTAAAAATTATTCCAGCCAACCCAGTATTCAGGACCATTTTTAGTTTCAAAACTCATAAAGCTGCCTTTGAGATCTTTTGGTAATCCTTCCGGTAATGCCACTCCGTGTAATAATAATTCTTTTTGTGACCATTTTGGTTTCATATTTTTGCTTAGTAGTTCCGTATACCGATTACCATAAACTTTAACTTTGGTAACTATAGGTTGATCTTTTTTCCAGCCGTGCCGTACAAAATAATTGCTTATACTGCCAATTACATCATGGTGATTGGTCCACAGATTTCGGCTACCATCATTGTTGAAGTCAACTGCATATTCCCGGTAACTACTTGGCATAAATTGTGGCATTCCCATTGCTCCAGCATATGAACCTGTTTGTTCTAACGGATCTAATTTTTCGTCACGAGTCATTAATAAAAAATGTTCCAGTTCACTTTTAAAAAATGTGCTACGTGGCGGGTATGCGAATGCTAATGTTGAAAGTGAATCAATAACAGGATATGAACCGATATTAGTACCGTAGCGCGTTTCAACACCAATGATTGAAACAATAATTTCTGGTGGTACACCATATTTTTTAAATGCGGACTTTAGTATACTGCTATTTTCAGCTAAAAAATCTATACCACCATTAATTCGCTTATTAGTGACAAATATTGGCCGGTAGTCGTACCAGGGTTTTCCTTCAGCAGGCCGTGTAATAGCATCCAGTATTGATTGACGCTTTTTAGTTTTCTCAAATAATGTTGTTAAATATTTTGAATCAAATTGATGTTTAGTACTCATTTCCGTAATAAACGCTTGCAGTTGTTTTGGGTCATCCAGCTCGATTGCTTGTACTGAATTAAAAATAAATGAATTTAAGGCAATTATAATAAGCGCGGAAAGTATTATAAATACGGGTTTGAGAATAATGCCGAATATAGAATTAATGAATAATATTTTATTTTTTTGACTATTTTGTAGGATCATGATGACATAAATTTTTTGTGTGTATGAATTGACATAAGGATACCAAAAGCAGCAAACAAGGTCACAATTGAAGTACCACCATAACTAACCAGAGGAAGTGGAACGCCAACGACAGGTAGTAGTCCTGATACCATTCCCATATTGACATAAACGTATACAAAAAATGTCATTATTAATCCACCAGATAATAATCGACTAAATGTGTCCTGGGCTTGTGTTGCGATAAAACAGCCTCGGATAATAATAAATAAATAAAGCGCTAGTAATAATAAATTTCCAATAAATCCAAATTCTTCGCTATAGACTGAAAAAATAAAATCAGTTTTACGCTCAGGAATGAATTCAAGCCGTGATTGAGTACCATTATTCCAGCCTTTACCATACACACCACCAGAGCCAATAGCAATAATGGATTGTATTATGTGATACCCGGATCCTAGCTTATCACTTTCGGGATTTAAGAATGTCAGGACTCGTTTTTGTTGATAATCGTGTAATGCATAGTTCCATATAAATGGCGAACTGGCAGCAAAAACAAATATTGTAATGAAAATTGTTCGCCATCTTAAGCCAGCTAATATTAATACGAAAAATCCGGAGCAGGCAATGAGTAATGCCGTGCCTAAATCGGGTTGTTTTGCTACTAGTAAGGTTGGTATTACCAGAAAAACACTAGCTAAAAATATTCTGGAGGGTGCGGGTGGTATTGGCATGTCAGCAAAATACCAGGCAATCATCATTGGCACCGCTAATTTCATAATCTCAGATGGTTGAAATCGAAAGCCGATTACTAACCAACGTTGTGCACCTTTACCAATATCTCCGAGTGAGGTTAGAACAAGTATTAATAATATTAAACCCACCATAAATAACCATGGCGACCAGGCTTTTATTGTATGAGGCGAGATTTGGGCTACAGCAAACATAATAGTGAATGCCAGGATTAATCGTATAATCTGAGCATTAACAACACTCATGTTTTGTCCAGATGCACTATAAAGTACCGTTAGTCCAACACCGGTAAGCGTTAGTAATGCAAGTAGTAAAGGTAAGTCAATATGAATACGGGCAAACAAACGCTTGCCAAAAGTTATTTTGTTTTCATCTATAAAACCGCTTTGAGAATTAATCATTTTTGTCACGTTCCTTTAATTCAATATTAGACTCAAAATCGGGTTTACTGGATTTAGTTTTATCTGGCTTGATTTTTTTAGGAAAAATTTTACGAAATTGAATTTTTTTGGTATTTTTAAAATAGTAGTCCATAACTTTACGCGCAATTGGAGCAGCAGTTGAGCCACCATGCCCACCATTTTCGACAATAACAGCAATTGCAATCTCAGGTTGAATTACAGGAGCAAAAGATATAAATAGTGCGTGGTCACGAAGTTTTTTAGAAATACTGTCTTCGTCATATTCTTCATCTTGTTTAATACCAAAAACTTGAGCAGTTCCGGTTTTCCCCGCAATTTTGTAATCCAGTTTTACATTTAGTCGGCGTGCAGTGCCACGAATACTGTGGACAACATTTTTCATGGCAGTTATTATCGTATCCCAGTTATTATCATCTTTGTGTAGAATTTGTGTTTTGCTTTTGTGCGGAATTAATTCTCTGTTACCATCTTCCGGGTTTTCAATAGCATGGACAATACTAGGTTTGTTTAGTAAACCACGATTACCCAGGGTTGCAGTAGCAGTTGCGAGTTGCAGGGGAGTTACTAAGGTAAATCCCTGTCCTATTCCGGTAATAACAGTTTCACCCGGAAACCAGGGTAGCTGGCGGTGTTTTCTCTTCCAGCTGCGTGAAGGTAATAATCCCGGCATTTCGCCGACCAGGTCAATTTCTGTTTTAGTACCAAACCCGAATTTACTCAAAAAATCATGGATGTTGTCAATGCCTAATGACATTGATAAACCATAGAAATAAACATCACACGATTCAATGATAGCTTTGGTTAAATTTGTTTTAAGATGGCCTTCCTTTTTCCAGTCGCGATAGCGTCTTGGATCACCTTTTAGCATATAATAACCCGGGCAGTTTATTTCATCGCTTGTGAGTATATGCTCCAGTTCCAGACCAGCAAGACCGATAAAGGGTTTAATTGTAGAACCTGGTGGATACTGCCCTTTTATTGCACGGTTAAACAGCGGTTGTTCAGGAGAATTACTTAATTCACGGTATTGTCGTGTGTCCAGGCCATTCACAAATAAATTTGGATTAAATGTTGGCATACTGACCATGGCAAGTATAGCTCCGGTATCAGGTACCATTGCAACCAGTGCACCGTTATGATCTTTAAATGCTTTTTCGGCAATTGCTTGAAGTTTACTGTCCAGGCTTAAATAAAGATTCTTTCCAGGAATTGGTAACTTTCGTTCAATAACTTTTAAAACTCGACCTTGAGCGTTTGTTTCTACACGTTGAATTCCTACCGTACCATGCAAGATAGATTCATATTTTTTTTCAATTCCAACTTTCCCTATTCGACTTGTGCCACGATAGTTGGATAGTTCCAGATTTCCTAAATTATCAGCAGTTAAATTTTGTAATTCTGATTCAGAAATAATTGCAGCATAACCAATCACATGAGATGCCAATTTTCCAAGTGGATAATGGCGAGAAAGCTCAGCCTTTATTGACACGCCGGGAAGTAAATGTTTATTAACAGCCAATCGCGCGACTTCTTTCTCAGTTAAACGGAATCGAAGCGGTAATTCAGCAAACTTTCGTCGATACTTTCTCGATTTTTCAAATCGACGTAGATCTTCTTTGCTTAATTGAACGAGTTCACCTAATTTTTTTAATGTGTTTTTTAAGTTTTTTGTTAGTTCAGGAACTACATAAAGTATGTAATTAGGTATATTTTGAGCCATTACGATACCGTTACGATCGTATATTAGTCCTCGAATTGGTGTAATGGGCAAAATACTCAAGCGGTTGTTTTCTGATTGAGTTGTGTAATATTGGTTATTGAATATTTGTAAATATGCAAGTTTAGCAATTAAGATTGATAATAAAACTACAGCCAACACTAATAATATAATAATGCGCTGGTTTATTACTTGCGATTCACGAATATGATCTTTAATTGTAGATACTGCAGGACGACGTGCCATTTTATCAAGCAACTCGATTTTTGCGTCTAACAAAACGCAACAGTAAAAATACCCACGGCCATAAAGCGGCTGTACTCAAAGCTGGTAATAACATTAACCATAAGTTTGTTTCTTCACCTGTTATTCCTCTAATCCAGTTAATCAGAATAATTTGTGTGGTCACCAGCATAAAAACAGTTAAGGCTTGTTGGTGTAATGGAAATACACGAACACGTTGATGCACTTTTAAAGTAATATATCCAATAATCGCAAAAGCTAATGCATGTTGACCAAGTAGTGTTCCTAATACAACATCGAGTATCAACCCCAGAAACCAACCTGTTCCAACACCAATACGTTGTGGTAAAGCCAGGCACCAATAAACAAAAACCATAAAAAGCCATTCAGGACGTGCATATGATATTGTTTCAGGTAGCGGAATGATGGTTAAAATAATTGCGATTATTATTGATACTACAATTGTGCTACCACCACGATGTTTTAATATTGCCATGGCAGTTCCTGTTGCTTGTTTTTAGCGAGTGGTTTGTTTGAACTAATCCTGGGCCAGATGAGTAAGACTTGACGACCTTGTGTCAGGTTAGCAGTTGGTTCGGCAATTATTTTTGCAAAAGGCAGGCTTGGATCAATACTTATATCCGTTACTCTGGCCGCTGGATACCCGGTTGGATAAACACCACCTAAACCCGAAGTAACAAGTAGATCACCAATTTGTATATCGGCATTATTTGGTAAGTAGGGGATTTCTAAAGGTGCATCCGATAATCCGGTACCAACTAAAATTGTACGCAAACCATTGCGATTAACCTGAACGGGTAAGGTATGGCTTGGATCCGTTATTAGAATAGCAACACTATTTAATAGATCAGTATAAATAATTTGTCCCATCACACCTTCGGCATCAATTAAAGGTAATCCGGGTTTTACTTTAAAACCAGGTTCTGCTTCATCTACTGAGCCTTTATTGAGCCTTATTAATCTTTTATGTGGATCTAGTGCAACTGAAATAATTTCAGCAACTAACTTTTTTTCACCAACTTTTTTTGATGATTGTAATAATTCACGTAATCGGATGTTCTCAGCTTGTAAGGATGCTAATTTTTGAATTTGCATCTTAAGAAAGTTATTCTGGTTTCGAAGTGTGCTATTTTGTTCTTGCAGGGTACTCCGGGTTACAAAAGTATTGCTTGCCCATAAATTAATTTCTGATGGTAAATTAACCAGATATTGCAATGGGTAAACTAAAATGGTAATTGCAGAACGAATTTTATCAACAGAACGGTATTGATGATCTAAAACCATTAAGGTAATTGATAACACGATGAGTAAAACTAACCGTGTTCCAATTGAAGTTCCTTGAATAAATAGAAGTTTTATTGAGCTTGTCCTGTAATAAAAAAAATTTAACCGCAGAGGACGCAGAGGTACGCAGGGAATAATTTTAATAGTAACCTCAGCATACCTTTGCGTTCACTGCGGTTCAAAAATAGTAGATAATTTTTTAAAAGTCTCGGAATTAATTCTATTCAACACTGAAAAGATCACCACCATGCTCATCTATCATTTCAAGTGCTCGACCACCACCCCGAGCAACACAGGTTAGAGGATCTTCTGCGATAATAACCGGTAAGCCCGTTTCTTCCATTAGTAAACGATCCAGATCGTCGAGTAGAGCACCACCACCCGTTAATACCATACCGCGTTCTGCGATATCCGAAGCTAGTTCCGGAGGTGTTTGTTCTAATGCGGTTTTAACGGCACTAACGATTCCGGATAAAGGTTCTTGTAACGCTTCCAGAATTTCATTGCTATTTAAAGTAAAACTGCGCGGGATTCCTTCGGCGAGGTTACGACCCCGTACTTCCATCTCTTTAAGTTCATTTCCAGGATAAGCTGTTCCAACTGTTTGTTTGATACGTTCAGCAGTAGATTCACCTATTAAACTACCATAATTTCGTCTTACGTAATTGATAATGGCTTCATCAAAGCGATCTCCACCAATACGTACAGAAGCGGAATAGACAATACCACTAAGAGAAATTACGGCTACTTCGGTGGTACCACCGCCAATATCAAGCACCATCGAGCCACTTGCTTCACTAATCGGCATACCGGCACCAATGGCAGCAGCCATCGGTTCTTCAATCAGGAATACCTCTCGTGCTCCGGCTCCAGCAGCAGATTCACGAATGGCGCGTCGTTCCACCTGGGTTGAGCCACAGGGAACACAAATTAAAACCCGCGGACTAGGGCGAAAAAAGCGTGTTTCATGCACTTTTCGTATAAAATGTTGTAACATTTTTTCAGTAATGGTGAAATCGGCAATAACACCGTCTTTCATTGGACGAATAGCAACGATATTAGCCGGGGTTCGCCCCAGCATTTGCTTGGCTTCAGTACCCACAGCGGCAATACTTTTAGGGCCACCCGGACCTCGTTCCTGGCGGATGGCGACCACAGATGGTTCATTTAATACAATACCTTCACTACGTACATATATAAGTGTGTTGGCAGTGCCGAGATCAATCGAAATATCGTTGGAAAATAGTCCTCGTAAGCGATCAAATACCATATTTTGTATTGTGTCCTGAATAAAATGCAATTATAGGAAAACACGTACTTTACTCAAATTTAACCACTTTGGGCAAGTTACGAACTATGTTAATGTTACTATTTTGCCAACTATACCCAATTAAGCAAAGTAATGGAGATAATTCATGTCATTGAAGAAAGCTGACATAGAAAAGATAGCTCATTTAGCACGACTTGGCATTAATGAGACGGATATTCCAGAATATGCCAAAAATCTATCCAATATATTAAATCTGGTCGAACAGATGAATGAGGTAGATGACAGTAATGTGACCCCGATGGCCCACCCATTGGATGCCGGTCAACGATTACGAGAAGATGTTATCACTGAAACCGATCAACATGAAAAATTTCAAGCAATAGCCCCGAGTGTAGAAGATGGCCTATACCTGGTACCCAAAGTTATCGAATAACAAATACCAAAGTTTCCTGATTTTTACTCCCTCTCCCCCTGGGAGAGGGCCGGGGTGAGGGGACGAAACTTGATTAAGCACAAAACTAAACATCAATACGGAAAGTACTAAATGCACACCAAAACAATAGCCGAGCTCAGTAAAATGCTCGCAAATAAAGAAATCTCCAGTAAAGAGTTGGTGCAAACTTCGCTCGCAAGAATCAAAAAATACGATACACAATTAAATTCCATGATCACGGTCACCGAACAGCTGGCATTAGAGCAAGCAGATGCCGCAGATAAACTACGTGCAAACGATAAGGGCAGTGCTTTAACAGGAATTCCGCTGGCTCAAAAAGATATCTTTTGCACCGATGGTGTTAAAACCAGTTGTGGATCAAAAATGCTGGATAATTTTATTTCTCCCTATGATGCAAATGTCATTTCAAACTTCAAACAAGCCGGTGCAATTTTGGTTGGTAAAACCAATATGGATGAATTTGCGATGGGATCATCTAACGAAACCAGTTACTACGGCCCGGTCAAAAATCCATGGAATACAACAACAGTACCCGGTGGTTCATCCGGAGGTTCAGCTGCATCAGTTGCAGCACGATTAGTACCGGGTGCAACCGGCACTGATACCGGTGGATCAATTCGTCAACCAGCATCGTTATGTGGTATTACCGGATTAAAACCAACTTATGGCCGGGTATCACGTTATGGCATGATTGCTTTTGCTTCCAGCCTGGATCAAGCTGGACCAATGACACAAACTGCACAAGATGCAGCAATGCTATTAAATGTTATGGCCGGTTTTGATGATCGTGATTCAACCTGCATTGACAAAGATGTACCTGACTACACGAAAAATTTAAGTGACAAAATTAAAGGCTTGAAGATTGGCTTACCAAAAGAATATTTTGATGATGGTCTTGATGCTGGTGTATCCAAAGTAGTTCAAACAGCATTAGACGAATATAAAAAATTAGGAGCAGAGTTTGTTGATATCAGTTTACCGAACACTCATTTAGCTGTACCGGCTTATTATGTTGTCGCACCAGCAGAATGTTCATCAAATTTATCTCGCTTTGATGGTGTGCGTTATGGCTACCGATGTGACAATCCAAAAGATTTGGAAGACCTTTATACCCGTTCTCGTGGTGAAGGTTTTGGCCCGGAAGTAAAGCGTCGTATTATGATTGGTGCATATGTTTTATCATCAGGTTACTACGATGCTTATTATATAAAAGCACAAAAAATGCGTCGCCTAATCAGTGATGATTTTACCAAAGCATATGAAAAAGTCGATGTCATCATGGGACCAACAACACCAACAACGGCATTTAAAATTGGTGAAAAATCAAATGATCCGGTGACCATGTACTTATCAGATATTTATACCATCGCAGCAAACCTTGCAGGCCTACCGGGAATTTCAATACCTGCCGGTTTTAGTAATAATATGCCGGTAGGATTACAAATTATTGGAAATTATTTTGAAGAATCAAAATTGTTGAATGTTGCTTTTCAATACCAGCAACAAACTGAATGGCATAAAACGATTCCAATGGATTTCAAATAAAATACATTAGCAGGTACAAAATAATGGAATGGGAAACAGTTCTAGGTTTAGAGATTCACACTCAACTAGCAACAAAAACAAAAATATTTTCAGGCGCAGCAACGAAATACGGTGCTTTGCCAAATACCCAAGCTTGCGCGGTTGATATAGCCTTGCCGGGAATATTACCTGTTTTAAATCATTCGGTATTAAACATGGCAATTAAATTCGGTCTGGCCATAAATGCATATATCGAAAAAAAATCAGTATTTGCACGTAAAAATTATTTTTACCCAGATTTACCAAAAGGTTATCAAATCAGTCAAATGGATCTTCCTATTGTTGGTACAGGTAAAGTCGAAATTGAATTACAAGACGGTACTACAAAAACAGTTGGCGTGACAAGAGCACATTTAGAAGAAGATGCCGGGAAATCATTACACGAAGATTATCAAGGGCAAACCGGTATTGATTTAAACCGTGCCGGAACACCATTGCTTGAAATTGTATCAGAACCCGATATGCGATCAGCGGAAGAAGCCGTTGCCTACATGAAAAAGATTCACTCAATAGTTCGTTATCTGGAAATCAGTGATGGCAACATGCAGGAAGGATCATTTCGATGTGATGTAAATGTTTCTATTCGACCTAAAGGACAGGAAAAATATGGTACTCGAGCTGAATTAAAAAACATTAATTCATTTAAATTTGTTGAACGTGCTATAGCAGTTGAAGTCGAGCGACAAATTGACATATTGGAAAATGGTGGCACCGTAAAACAAGAAACAAGATTATATGATGCAGTTAAAAATGAGACACGTCCGATGCGTTCAAAAGAAGAAGCAATGGATTATCGATATTTTCCTGATCCTGATTTATTACCGGTTATGATCGATGAAGAAACAATTGACACTATCCGTAAAACATTACCGGAACTACCCGATGCCAAGCGAAAACGTTTTGAAACTGATTTTGGTTTATCAGGTTATGATGCGAATATTATAACAATGAGTCGGGATGTAGCCGATTATTTTGAAAATGTAGTTTCAAAAACAAATGATGCAAAATTATCAGTTAACTGGATTAACGGTGAATTATCCGGAATATTAAATAAAGAAAACAAAATTATTACTGAAAGTCCAGTAACAGCAGAAATGCTGGCAGGTTTAATTAACAGAATAAAAGATAACACCATATCCGGTAAAATAGCCAAAGAGGTTTTTACTGCAATGTGGTCTGGTGAGGGTGATGCCGATAAAATTATTGAGAGTAAAGGTTTAAAACAAATCACCGATACGGGTGCAATTGAAGCCATTGTTGACGAGATTATTGCCGCCAATCCTGAGCAAGTCGAACAATTTAAAGCTGGTAAAACCAAGGTTTTGGGATTTTTTGTCGGACAGGCAATGAAAGCATCGAAAGGTAAAGCCAATCCAGCACAATTAAATGAATTACTTAAAACAAAACTCGGTAGCTAGTTTAAAATCATACAAAAAGAATTTGATATTTATATTAACTTAACTAGTCTTTATATTATATGTCCGATTCTTTACAACGATTCATATTCGAAAATGCCGATATCCGTGGTGAAATCGTAAAGCTCGACGCAACCTGGCAAGCGATATTAGCACGTCATCACTATCCAAAAGCAATACAAACTTTATTAGGTGAAATGATGGTTGCGGCCTCGTTATTATCAGCGACGTTAAAATTCAATGGTAAGTTAATTATTCAAATCCAGGGTGGCGATCCCATAAAATTAATGGTAGTTGAATGCGATAGTGAAAATCATTTACGTGCAGTAGCTCAATACGATGAAAATATTCAGGATACTAATAAATTATCAGAATTAGTCGGAAAAGGAAAGTTAGTGATAACACTGGAACCATCGACCGGTGGTGAGCGCTATCAAAGTATTGTCGAAGTCACTGGTGAATCATTAGCTGATGCGATAACGGATTACCTGGTTCGATCTGAACAGCTTGATACTAATTTGTGGTTAGCAGCAAATTCAAGGTATGCAGCAGGATTATTGATTCAAAAATTACCAGGTAATACAGACAACCAATTAATTGAATTCGGTGATCAGGAAACCTGGAATCGAATTCAACATCTTTCGTCAACTATAACCAATAATGAATTACTTAATATTTCTGATCAGGAAATTATTCATCGACTCTATCATGAAGAAGATGTTCGTATATTTGAAAAAGAACCAATTTCATTTCGTTGTACCTGCTCGCGAGAGCGTGTTGCTAATATGTTACAAAGTCTTGGTAGTAAAGAAGTTATTAGTATAATAGAAGAACAAAAAATTATAGAAGTAGCGTGTGAATTCTGTAATCAAAAATATGAATTTGATTCTGTAGACACAGAACAACTTTTTGCCTCTGATATCACTCATCCAACACCTACCACCAAACAATAAAAAGTGTAAGTTTCTTAATAATATTTTAATTACACGCAATAAATAATTTAACAATAATTTAAACTTGTTTTATCAGGGTTAATTATTAGTAAACTTTATTTTTGAATTTTAATTTAATTTTAAGAAAGTGAGATTTTAATTTGTTAGACTCCATATAATTTTATTATATTATTAATAAGTACTAAACACTTTCTAGCCGTAAGGAGATTTAAAAAATATGGAACAGAAATATAAAAAATTGTTAATGTTATTAAATGGTTTATTAATGCTATCACTAGCGACAATGGTGCATGCCAACCCCGAAAAAATTCAACTTGGCAAATTGTTATACAATGATACCGATTTATCATTAAATAAAAACCAGGCTTGTGCCAGTTGTCATGCACCGACTGGTTTCGCAGATCCACGTAATGCCGCTGATCCAGCCAAAAATGTTGTATCACTTGGTTCAGATATTACATTAAATGGTGGTCGTAATGCACCGAGTTCAGCTTATGCTGCATTTACTCCGATATTTCATTGGAACCCAATGAAAGGTATGTATATGGGTGGACAATTTTGGGATGGACGTTCTGCCACATTAACTGATCAAGCTCAAGGGCCTTTTTTAAATCCAGTTGAAATGGCAATGCCAAGTAAAAAAGCAGTATTAATGGCAATTGCAAATGAAACTAACGCTAATTATTCTGAGTATGCCACATTATTTCAAAATGTTTATGGTGTTACCCTGGCGGATTTAATAACAACAGAAAATCAAACTTATATTGATGCTGTATATGTAGAAGTTGCAGATGCGATTGCAGCATTCGAAAAATCTCCCGAATTAAATAAATTCAATTCTAAATATGATTATTTTTTAAAAGGTGATGTTCAATTAACGGAATCAGAAGCAAACGGATTAGCTTTATTTAACGGTAAAGCGAATTGTAGTCAGTGTCATAAAAGTATGCCATTAACAGCACCGGATGGTTCAAAGATGCCTCCTTTGTTTGCTGATTTTATGTATGACAATTTAGGGATTCCAAAAAGTAGCAATCCTAAAATTGCCAATGATCCTATTGATAATGGCTTAGGTGGTCGAGCTGATATTGCAGCTAATGATCCTGAAGGGAATCAGCTAGGTAAACATAAAGTTGTTACACTACGTAATGTTGAATTAACCGCACCGTATGGTCACAATGGTTTCTTCGCAACTTTGAAAGAAATAGTGCATTTTTATAATACACGTGACGTTGCCGAGTGGCCTCAACCTGAAGTATCTCAAAATTTAAATACCACGCAATTAGGTGATCTGGGATTAACTGATGCAGAAGAAAATGATATTGTTGCGTTTATGAAAACTTTAACCGACACTGATCGTGAACCATTAAATAATTTTCCATTTCCTCCTTTTCCGTAACTACTAATTTTTACGGAATTTAAAAACCCTGAATAATTAATTCAGGGTTTTTATTTTTTTGGTACAAAATTTTAAAGATAAAGTGAATAAAATAAACAAATTTCTGTTATATAACCTTGTAATAATTAATTTATGTCAATAATTAATCTAAAAATCACTGTTATGTTAAATGTTAAATATTAAAAGTATAAATATAGGCACTAATTTTACTATTTACTCAAGCCCCTATCTGTATTAATCCATCTATAAAAATTCTAGTTTGTACACCCATATAAGGTCACGGTAAAGTCCTAGTGTTCTTCATCAATATGTTCATTGATATTATTTTTTACAAAATCCCGATGATGTAAAGTTTTAGGTTTACATATAACAGGAATTTATTTAACAAGGAGAAGCATCATGATAATAAATAAAAAGCCATTTGTATTCGCAGCTTTGGCATCACTTTCAACCGCTAACGCAATTGCTGACACGGTCGTAGAACAAGGTATTGTCGTTACATTTCAAACCGCTGACGATGATGTTTCAAAGGATGAAATAGCTGGATCCTATGATTTAGTGGTCGATACACCGATTGGAAAAGGTGGACATTTAATTACCTATGTTGAAGGTGCATCAGGTTTAGCCGATGATGGTGTAGCAAATACATTTGGAGAAGCAAATGGTGATGCAGGTTCGGCATATGGGTATGACAGTAGTGGTAACCAACATGGAGCTTTTCAAGTATCTGAATTATTTTACCAACACGACTTTGGCGAAAGTTTTATAACCTTTGGTATGATGGATGCAACTGCATATGGTGATGGTGGTGAAATTGCCAATGATGAAGGGGCTTCTTTTATTACTACAGATTTAGTCAATAATCCAACAATTGCATTTCCAAATTACACCATGGCTGTTGCTGGTCATGGACAATTTAATTCAATTGGTATTAATTTGTTTTATGGTGGTGCTGAAGGTTACGATGGAAACTATACCGAGTTAGTGCATTTTCGAAGTGATACAAATGGTAATGATAAAGGTGAGTTCATTCTTGTTGAAGGTACCTGGTCTAATGATAGCACTACCGTACGCCTGGGTTATTGGATCAACAATGATTATGCTAATGGTACATTTAATGGATCAACAGCAAATAATGCCGAGAATTCTGGAGTTTATGGTTTAGTGGAATTTACTGCAGGCAGTTTTATTCTTAATGGACGTTATGGTATTGCAGATGACACAATTTCTGAGATTGATTCTTTTGTAAGTGTGGCTGGTGAATTGGGTGTTGGTCCGGGTGCTTTCGGTCTGGGTTATGCGTATTCAACAGTTTCAATTAATTTAAAACGTAATCCAGATCAAGGCGATGGTCGTCTATTATCATCTGATTATGCTGATCGTACATCAATAGAATTATTTTACCGTTATGAAGCTGGAAGCTGGACACTAACACCTGCGATTTCAAGTATTGATAATAGTGCTCTATACAGTGCTTCTACTAAAAGTGCTGTTATTTATACTCTGCGTGGAACATATGGATTTTAATTTGCTTTTATAAATTGATACTCCTTATTTTGTAAGCGATTTACACCAAAAACCCTCAATATTGTTTATATTGAGGGATTGTTTTGACGCGACATCTATTTTTCAGTTAAAAATATATCTTCATAGCTTGCATATATAGAAGTAAAGAATACAGGAACAAATACCAATACTTCGATAATCGCTATTATTACTATTAAGCTAATTTGAAGAATAGTTGGCTCGGTTTCATTTAGAACAACGGCGATAATAATAATCGGAATTACAGCGATAATAAAAATAATCATGAAAAATGAACTGTAGATTGAATAGGGTAGTATATTTTTCAAATAACCCATAAAGCTGAGTTTTAATGCAACGAAAATATCAACATCATGAAAAACGATTAAAGCCGGAGCAAACCAAAAAGCCATTATAACCGGGAGTATTAATGTAGCTATTAGTAATAAAATGATTAGAGCTAGCAAAATATCATATTGAATAAATAAATTCGTTTCAACTATAGTTTCTATGTTATCAATATTTTCCAGGTTGTCGATAAATCCTAAAAATAGTATAAATACGGTGATACTGACAAAAATAATTAATAAGAAAAAAATACCAAGATTTATTGCCCCGAGTACGGCAAGCTTTCCACCATTTAATGTAAAACCATCAAACAGGTTTTTAATAAAAAAAGTTTGATTATATTTGTTTTCTCTAGCACAAATCATGAGTCCAGCCATAAAAATGGGTGCAATAATGATACTGATAATTGAAACAAAAGGAATTATGGATAATGTACCAAGTATGGTCATATATAAAAAAACAACAAACACCCAGATAAATGGACTGGTGGCAAAGTTTTTATATCCGTCAATTATCCAGGTAACACCATTTAGCGTTGCTACTGTTTGATAGGTAACATTTTTATTTAAATCACTACCTGGATTATTAAGCTGTTCTGATTCAATCACGTTAATAATGTACCTATTTTTTATGCTTATCTAAAATAGTATTGAAATTAATTACAAATGCTACAAGTTGGATCTTTTTTAAGTTTGATATTTCGCCATTCCATTGTACTCGCATCAAGAATCAATACCCGCGAGTCTAATGTGTTGCCTATACCCGTTAATACTTTTATTGCTTCGGTTGCCTGAATACAGCCAATAATACCAACCACAGGTGCCAGAATACCATTTTCACTACAGCGTTCTTCGCTATCACCATTATCTTTATACAAACATTGGTAACAAGGGCTGGATTTATGCTGATTGAAGACACTGACCTGTCCATCCAAACGTATCGCTGCACCGGATACGAGTGGGGTTGATTCATTCACACAGCATTTATTGATCATAAATCGAGTAGAAAAATTATCAGTACAATCCAGGACAACATCTGCCGCTGAAATTAATTGCTGTAATCCGCCTTCACTGATTTTTTTATTAATGGTATTAATTTTAATATCCGGATTTAAATCTAAAGCAGACTGTTTTGCCGATTCAACTTTGCTAGTACCGCAGTCTTTTGTTTGATGAGCAATCTGGCGTTGTAAATTTGAAACTTCGACGATATCAAAATCAATAAAAGTTAATTCACCAACACCCGATGCCGCAAGGTATAAAGCAACCGGTGAACCTAAGCCACCAAGGCCTATAACAACTGCGTGCGAAGACAATAGTTTTTCTTGTCCCGCAACATCGCATTGAGGTAATAAAATGTGTCGGCTGTAGCGTAATAGTTGCTCGTCGTTCATAAAATTATTTTATAGAATTTGTATTTATTATTGTAAATAGCATATTAACGCGTAAAAAATTTAATTACACATAATCTTCATTTCAACCATTCCTTCTCCCCTTCGGGGAGAAGGCCAGGATGAGGGGCTAATAGTTTAATATTGCGCAAATGTAACTCTCGGATGTCCACTTAAATCTTTTACTGTAGAAATATTTCTATAATTATACTCTTTAAAAATTTCCTGTACTTGTTGATACTGCTCAAAACCATGTTCCAGTAATAACCAGCCATCCGAGAGTAAATATTGAACAGCAGTTTTAATTATAAAACGAATATCTTGTAGACCATCCGGACCTGATATTAATGCAGACGATGGTTCATAATAAACATCCCCTTGTGATAATAGTGGATCTTGTTCCGATATATAGGGTGGATTTGATATTATCACATTAAAAAGTTGTTCAGATAAAAATTCAAACCAGTCGCTCTGTATATATGAAATATTTTTAATATCATTTTTTACAGTATTTTTTTTGGCAACAGCAAGTGCCGGTAAAGATTTATCAGTTGCTGTTATTTGGCACAGGATTCGTTCTTTTGCTATGGCAAGTGCAATAGCACCACTGCCTGTTCCAAGATCAGCTATTTTCCAAATTTCATTTTTAGGGATTAATTCTAATGCTTGTTCAACCAAAAGTTCAGTTTCAGGTCGTGGTATTAGCGTATCTTTCGTAACATCAAGATTTAACGACCAAAATTCTTTATTTCCGAGTAAATATGCAACAGGCATACCGGATTTTCTTGTAACTAAAATAGTTTGAAATTGTTCGAGTTGTTTTTTTGTAATCTCTTTTTCAGGCCAGGTATAAAGATAACTGCGATCTTTTTTTAATATATGTGTCAATAACACTTCTGCGTCCAGTTTTGCACTGTCATGTATAGTTAAAAGTTCTTGAGTAGCCCAGTTTAGGGCTGTTTTTATATTCATTTAAAATAATTTAGCTACCCGGATTAATCAGAATTATTCCCCCATAGCCGCAAGTTGATCCATTTGATATTCACTAATTAACGGCTCAACCAAATCTGAAAGTTTGCCTTCCATCACATCATCCAGTTTATAAAGCGTTAAATTAATCCGATGATCCGTGACCCGGCCTTGTGAATAATTGTAGGTTCGAATACGTTCAGAACGGTCGCCACTACCAATAAGTAATTTTCGGGTATCGGCTTGTTCTTTGTCCTGTTTTTCCTGTTCCTGGTTTTGTAATTTTGCTTGTAACACCGACATTGCACGTGCACGGTTTTTATGTTGAGAGCGTTCATCCTGACACTCAACGACCAGCCCGGTTGGTAAATGGGTTAAGCGAATGGCAGAATCTGTTTTGTTGACGTGTTGTCCACCGGCACCAGAAGCGCGAAAAGTATCAACTTTTAAATCTGCAGAGTTAATTTCAATCGCTTCAATGTCATCTACTTCGGGCATCACCGCGACGGTACATGCAGAAGTGTGCACCCTACCTTGTGATTCTGTTTCAGGAACTCGTTGTACTCGATGACCACCAGATTCAAACTTCAATTGAGAATAGACATTTTGCCCGCTTATTCGCGCAATTATTTCTTTATAACCGCCATGTTCGCCGTTACTCTGGCTCATGATTTCTACCTGCCATTTTTTTACTTCGGCAAAGCGCGAATACATTCGAAATAAATTACCTGCAAATAATGCCGCCTCGTCCCCACCTGTGCCCGCTCGAATTTCAATAAAAGTGTTTTTGGAATCATTCGGATCTACCGGAAGCAATAATTTTTGTAACTCTAGTTCAAGTTTTTCTTGTTCAATTTTTGCTTCTTTTAACTCTTCCTGAGCCAGTTCCTGTAATTCCTTGTCTTTTTCCTGCAGCATGTTATTTGCATCGTCTATCGTTGTTAACGTTTTATTGTATAAAATAAAACAATCAACCACTGGTGAGATTTGAGCATGCTCTTGCGATAAACTTCTAAATTTATTTTGATCGGCTATAGTGTCGGGGTCTGATAATAAAGCATTAATTTCTTCCAGGCGCTCGGTTAGAACTTCGAGCTTTCGAACTAGAGATTCTTTCATTATAAGCTTACTCGTTTATGTCATCTTTAATGTCCAGTAATTCATGAGCTATTTTAATAAAATCTTTACGACCTTCATAAGCTGCTTGATGAATTTGGACCGTTGGGGAGTGTACTAGTTTATTGGTTAGTTTGCGTGAAAGTTCTTTAATAACTTCGTCCACATTTTTACCTGCTGTAATTTGTTTAATCGCATTTGCTGTTAAGTCATCACGATATTGCTCGGCTCTAGCACGATAGTTACGAATGGTGCTGACAGATTCCAGCGATTGTAACCACTTCATATAATGTAACACCTGATTTTCAATAATTTCTTCTGCCTGCAGTGCAGCTTCCTGTCGTGAACGCTGATTTTCTTCGATAACTTCAGCCAAATCATCCACAGTGTATAAATAGATATCTTTTAATTCAGCCACTTCAGGTTCAATATCGCGTGGTACCGCAATATCAACCATAAACATTGGACGATGTTTACGTTTTTTCATTGCACGTTCAACAGCACCTTTTCCTAAAATTGGTAATTGACTGGCGGTAGATGAAATTATGATATCAGCATTCACTAAATGATCTGGCATTTCAGCAATAGCGATTCCAGTACCATTAAATTGTTCGGCAATTGATTGAGCGCGATTAATGGTTCGATTTGCCACAATAATATTTTTAATACCCTGTTCTTTTAAATGTCGGGCGACTAATTCTATAGTTTCACCTGCACCAATTAATAAAGCAGTGTGTTCGTTCAAGTTTGAAAAAATTTGTTTAGCCAAACTGACTGCTGCGAATGCAACTGAGACGGCACTGGAGCCTATTGCAGTATCGGTTCGGATCTGTTTTGCCACAGAAAATGTGTGTTGAAATAGCTGGTTCAGCAAACTTCCTATTGTGC
The DNA here is from genome assembly GCA_048060815.1 of Thiohalomonadales bacterium. Taxonomy (GTDB): domain Bacteria; phylum Pseudomonadota; class Gammaproteobacteria; order UBA6429; family Thiohalophilaceae; genus CAYQUC01. The sequence goes on from JBGMQW010000007.1 coordinate 22,859, forward strand.
CAGCTTCATTTGCCTGAACATATGCTGTTTTTACTTGTCCAAGTATTTGAGGTTCACCTAAAACAAGTGAATCCAGACCACTTGCAACACGTAAAATATGTCGTACAGCTTCTTGTTCGGGGTGGTTATAAATATAAGGTTTCAGAATATTATGTTCGATACCATGATATTTTCCGAACCAGTAGAGTACTGCATCTGCATCCGGGAACTCTAGCTCACAAATGAGTTCGGTGCGGTTACAGGTGGAAATTATTGCAGCTTCAGTAACGGGTGAATTTTTAGTGAGATCAGTTAAGGCAGAGGCTACGTTTTCAGGAGCAAAAGCTACTTTTTCGCGGATATCGATTGGCGCTGTTTTATGGTTAATTCCAAATGCTAATAATGTCACTACTGAAAACCTTACATAAAGTCCTATTATTTCGGGGCTTGTGCCACAATATTATAATAGGTATGCACATTATAAAGGTAATTTTCAGGAAAGTTGGTTATAGTTAATAAATACAGTGAAAAATTAGACTAAAATTGAAACAGAGCCCCCAATATGAAGATATATATCAGTAAAATCCCCTTTAAATCAGCTATCGTATTGATTTTAAGCGTAATTATACAATCCTGTTCTACAACAGCACCCGTTATTAATGCAGAATCTGAACAGACGGATAAAAAATCAACAGTTGCAGAGTCAAAATCACTGGATCAAGCTGAAAATTCCGGAAATTCGATTAAAGACAAGCAAAAGATAGATTCAAATATAACTAAAACACTTGATAAAGTGGTTCCAAAGCAATCACCAAAATTAAGTGCGGAGTTGTTATTTCGATTAATGACCGCGGAAATTGCAGGGCAACGGGGTAATCTCAATGTTGCAGTTCTGCAATATGAAAAAGCCGCATTATTATCCAAAGATCCTAAAATTGCTGAACGTGCGACTCAAATTGCAATTTTCGCACGTGATAATGAAAGTGCTCTTAAAATAGCAAAACACTGGGTAACTCTTGATCCAGAAAATCCCGAAGTGCATAAAGTACTGGGTAGTATGTATTTACGTCAGGGAAAATCTGATGTGGCACTCTTCCATTTTGAAAAAGTAATTGAGACCGATAATAATAATCAAAAAGGATTTTTACTAATTGCCTCATTACTCAGTAAAGAGCGAGATCAAGAAACAGCATTAAAAGTGATGGATAAATTAGTTGAGCCACGTCAGGATAATGCAGTTGCGCAATTTGCGTATGGCCAGTTAGCGGCATTAACGGGAGAACTTGATATTGCAGTATCTGCATTAAATCGAGCATTAGTTATAAAACCAAAGTGGACAGATGCACATATTCTGCGAAGTAATATTTTATTTCGTCAAAACAAAAAGATTAAGGCATTAAAATTATTAGTTGCGGCGCTTGACGAAAATCCGTCCAATACACAACTACGAATGTATTATGCTCGGAAATTAGTTGATGACAAACGTCTTAATGATGCACGAAAACAATTTGAACTGGTACTCGATGATCAGAAAGACAATATTGATGCAACATTTGCAGTTGCATTACTGGCATTACGTTCAGGTGATTTGAATTATGCAGAGAAAAAATTCAAGCTACTGGTTAAACGTAACAAACGTGAAGATGAGGCTACTTATTATTTAGGTCAAATTGCAGAGCATAGAGAAAAATATAGTGAGGCTCGTCGTTGGTATAGTGCGATAGATAAAGGTCACTATTTTATCGATGCAAAAATCAAATTAGCACTAATTATTGCTCGAGAAGATGATGTTGAGAGCGCAAGAAAATTTTTACAGGAAGTCCCTGCTAAATCTGCAGAACAGGAATTACGAATACTTGTTGCCGAAGGTGAAATTCTTCGAAATGCAAAAATGTACGGTAAAGCATTTAATCATTATACCGAGTCATTAGCAGCACTTCCTGATAATACGCAATTATTGTATGCGCGTGCCCTAATGGCCGATAAATTAAACAGACTCGATGTTGCTGAAGATGATTTAAAAAATATTCTGGCTAGAGAACCGAACAATGCACAGGCATTAAATGCGTTGGGATACACATTAGCTGATAGAACCGATCGATATGCTGAAGCACTTGAATATATTGAACGAGCACATCGCTTGCGACCCAATGATGCAGCCATTAAAGATAGTTTGGGCTGGATTCAATATCGACTCGGTAATACCGAAAAAGCAATTAAATATTTACGGGAAGCTTTCAAAATAATGAAAGATCCTGAAATTGCAGCTCATTTAGGTGAAGTATTATGGGTGATGGGCGATAAAGAATCTGCAAATGAGTTATGGAAAGAGGCATTAAAGGAAACACCGGATCACGAACTATTATTGCATGTTATTGAACGATTCAATAAATGAAGTTTTTTGCGTGCGTAGTTCGCGCGCTTGGGTTTTTGATTATAATACAGTTAGCAGCGTGCACTACTGTGGTAGCGCCAGATGCTGTTGATGATCCGGATTTAGAATGGTTTTTACGCCAATCACAATTAAATAAAATAAACTTCTGGGACATTAAAGGTCGTTTAGCGGTAATTAATGAACCAGAAGTTTGGCATTTATCTGTCAGCTGGAAACAACAGCAACAAAAATATAAAATTCATCTCAGTGGTCCATTTGGTGCCGGTGCAGTGTTATTAACTGGTGATCAAAATGGAGTTGTTATAAAATCGGGAGATGAGATCACTTACGCTAGAGATGCGGAGCAATTGTTGTATCAATCAACGGGTATACAAATACCAATTCAAAATTTATTTTATTGGGTTCGCGGATTACCTAATCCGAAAGTTCACATTTCAAATCAGAAAATTGATGCATACGGTCGTTTAAAAGAACTATCCCAAAATGATTGGATTGTTCGTTTTAAACGTTATAAAAAAAATAATAATATCGATTTACCATCAAAAGTGTTTATAAAAAAAAAATCTCTTGATATTCGTTTTGTAATTGAAAGTTGGTCTATCTCAGGTTAAAAGTAGACGAAATTTCAGTTTTATCTTTTCCTTAAAAATGACACATTCAAATCAATCAAATTACCGGTTTTTTTTATTATTATTATTTCGAATACTGGTATTTATTGGTTTTTTATTTATTATTACACCGTTTATTATTAGTCTATTTGATAGCACAAATTCTGTGGTTACCGATAATAATCAATATTTAACAGTAAAATTAGCGGATATAAAATCAGGTGAAATTAAAAAAATTAAAGTAGGTTATATTCCAGTCTGGATTTATAAACGACGCAAAAATGAAATAAAGCAACTTGAGTCTATGGCGCCATTTTTAACTGATCCAAAATCTCTAGTTAGTACTCAGCCGGTACAATTGCGTACTGTATACCGTTCATATGATCAGTATTATTTTATATTTAGACCGATTGAATCACTAAAGTCCTGTAACATTCGCTATATAAACCAGCCTGATACAAAATTGGCATTATTATTATCCGAGAATAACATAAGCTGGCAGGGAGGATTTACTGAATCGTGTTATGGCTCGATTTATGATTTATCAGGTCGGGTATATCAAGGTACTGGAAATAAAGAACAAAAAAATCTGAGTGTCCCAGAGTATACCATTCAGCAGGGTGATGTTATACAATTCGAAATTAAAACGATGGTGATGAATAACTAATGTTAACGGGCATACGGAATATTTGTATTATAAATAGCGTTGTAGCAATTTTATTAGTGTTAAATTTTTATTTACCCATTACAGCTGATGCCTGGGTAGAGGTAAGAATTGCTCTGGTTATTACCGCAGGATTATTTTTATTAACGGGTCCGATATTATTAATCCGTATTCGGTTTATTTGGCATTTTGTTCGTATTATGTGTTACATCAATGCACTTATCCTGGTTTTATATTTTATAAGTTTAGTTGGTAAAGGTTATTTATTGTCACTACCTGTTTATATTTTATTATTTTTATTATTCGGTTTTTATTTTATTGGTGAGCGAGGATATTTAAATAGCAATACTGTTCGAGATGTATATGGCCTGACAGTGGAAGAAAAATAACATTGGTATTTTAATTTTATGAAAAGTGTCGATAAATTTCGAATTTGGCAAGCTCCCGCAAAATTAAATTTATTTTTGCATATCACTGGGCAACGCGATGACGGTTACCATTTATTACAGACTGTGTTTCAGTTTCTGGACTATGGCGATGCGTTACAGTTTAGTGTGCGTGAAGATGGTCAGATAAAACGTGAGACAGATTTACCGGGTGTCCCTGAAGCTGAAGATCTGGTGGTTTGTGCAGCAAATTTATTACAGCAGAGTGTCAACACAGCGCTTGGAGTTAATATTCGAATCGATAAGCGGCTACCAATGGGCGGTGGTTTGGGCGGTGGCAGTTCAGATGCTGCAACAACTCTGGTGGCCTTGAACCAAATTTGGGATTGCGGTCTATCCCGGGATCAACTTGCCGAACTGGGATTAACATTGGGTGCTGATGTGCCGGTTTTTATCCAGGGTCATGCCGCATGGGCCGAAGGGGTCGGAGAGCAGTTAAATTCCATAAATCCTGTCGAACCGTGGTTTGTGGTGCTAAATCCGGCAATTAATGTGTCTACCAAGGCAATTTTTTCGCATAGAAGTTTGAACCGTGACTGCGCACCGATTACAATACGCGACTTCCAGGAAAACTCGGCTCAGCTGGAAAATGTCTGTGAGTCGGTAGTTCGGGATTTGTATCCTGAGGTGGATGAGGCTCTAAGCGATTTATCCCAATTTGGTATCGCCAGAATGACGGGTACCGGGGCCTGTATTTTTGCCGCTTTTGCAACTGCAAAGCTGGCAAATGATGTATTTCGTGTTTTAGAGTCAAAGTGGTCCGGTTTTGTCGCCAGAGGGTGTAATATATCGCCTCTCTATACGGCATCAAAACCATAGGGATCGTGACAAGAATTAGTTTTATTTTAAGCGTTATTGGGACGTCGCCAAGCGGTAAGGCACTGGGTTTTGATCTCAGCATGCGCAGGTTCGAATCCTGCCGTCCCAGCCATTTTTTGTTTGGGCACGTAGTTTGTGCTAATAGTGAACGTTAAATGAAGTAAGCCCTGTAAAGCGACTCGGAGGAGCTGTGGCATTAAATGGCATGATGGTATTTTCAGGTAACGCTAACCCTGAATTAGCCATAAAGATTGTTGAGCGTCTTAATTTACCCTTAGGCAAAGCCGTTGTGAGTCACTTCAGTGATGGTGAAGTGATGTTTGAGATAATGGAAAACGTCCGGGGGCGCGACGTATTTATCGTACAGTCTACCTGTGCACCTACTAATGACAATTTAATGGAATTAGTAGTCATGGCGGATGCCATGAAACGCTCCTCTGTAGAACGTATTACAGCTGTTATGCCATATTTTGGTTATGCCCGGCAGGATAGACGGCCACGTTCGGCCAGGGTGCCAATTACCGCTCGTGCGGTTGCGAATATGCTCGAAAGTGTGGGCATTAATCGTTTATTAACCATTGATTTACATGCCGATCAGATTCAGGGCTTTTTTAATGTGCCATTGGATAATGTTTACGCATCACCAGTATTGTTGGGTGATGTCTGGCGCCAAAAGTATCCGAATTTGATGGTGGTATCACCCGATGTTGGTGGTGTGGTTCGTGCCCGGGCACTAGCCAAGCGACTGGATGATGCCGATTTGGCCATTATTGATAAACGTCGGCCACAGGCGAATCAGGCTGAGGTGATGAATATAATTGGTGATGTTAGTGGTCGAACCTGTGTCATCATTGATGATTTAGTCGACACTGCCGGGACCCTCGGACATGCAGCCGATGCCTTAAAAGATCATGGTGCCGAACGAGTTGTGGCTTATTGTACCCATCCGGTTTTATCCGGCCCGGCAGTATCGAATATTAATAACTCATTATTGGATGAGTTGGTGGTAACGGACACCATTCCATTATCGTCTGAAGCTGCTGGATGTAAAAAGATAAGACAATTGAGTATATCTGAAATGTTAGCCGAGACCATGCGCCGTGTTAGCAATGAAGAATCTGTTAGCTCAATGTTCATCGATTAAGATTTATTGACTTATTTTTGATTACAAAAATTAGAAGTCAAAAGAATAATTTCACATGATATTTTGCGTGTGTCATTAAACGTTTCTCCGGTCGCAGGAGAAACAAATGGTTCAAGTTTTATTAATTATTAATAAACGGGAATCAAACATTATGATCTTTTAGATCAAGTATATTTAGGAGTAAAACCATGAGTAAAGCAGACTTCGTGATAGAAGCCGAAATTCGAACTGATCGAGGGAAAGGTGCGAGCCGCCGCCTCCGTCATTCGGAAAAAGTACCCGGTATTGTCTATGGTGCCAATAAAGATGTCACCGCAATCAGTACCGATCATAAAAAATTAATGCATCATTTAGAAAATGAAGCGTTTTATTCGCACATCCTCACGTTGGAACTTGACGGTAAAAAAGAAAAAGTCATTTTAAAAGATTTACAACGCCACCCGGCTAAAATGGCGGTGTTGCATCTTGATTTACAACGTGTAGATGATAAAACTAAAATTCGTATGCATGTGCCACTTCATTTTATTAATGCTGATCAATGTCCTGGAGTTAAGGAAGGCGGAATCGTAACGCATTCTTCAACCGAAGTTGAAGTGCATTGTTTACCAAAAGATTTACCCGAGTTCATCGAAGTGGATCTGTTAGAAATACAATTAAACGGTAATGTTCATTTATCGGATTTGGTATTATCGAAAGGTGTTGAGCTAATTGAGTTAACCCATGGTTCTGGTCATGATCAATCAATCGCTAGTGTTCATCTTGCTCGTGGTGCTAAAGAAGAAGAAGAGTTTAGTGAAGATGAAACAGCAGCAGAAGATGAAACTAAAGCTGAAGGTGATGCTGGAGCAAAAGACGCCGAATAACATATCAGGAACAGGCATTGGCGGCGCAAATTAAACTCATAGTAGGACTGGGTAACCCTGGATCAGACTATGACAAAACGCGTCACAATGCCGGTTTTTGGTTTGTAAACGAACTCGCCCGGCAAAATTCAGCCCATCTAAAACCCGAGTTAAAATTTCACGGCACATCAGGTAAAGTTCAAATTAATTCTTCTGATGTTTGGTTACTGGAACCAGCAACGTATATGAACAATAGTGGTCAGGCAGTTAATGCACTGGCGCGTTACTATAAGATTGATGTCGAAGAAATTTTAGTGGTGCACGATGAACTTGATCTGCAACCCGGAACAGTACGATTAAAAAAAGGCGGTGGTCACGGTGGCCATAATGGCTTACGTGATATTATTAGCCATCTCGGTAGTAAAGCGTTTTATCGTTTACGTTTAGGCATCGGACATCCGGGTAAAGCGCGTGATGTGACCGACTATGTTCTTAAAATTCCATCAAAGTCAGATAAAGCACAAATAGAAATGTGTATTGATGATGCACTCAGAGAACTTCAGGATATCGTTATCGGTGAATTTGCTGCTGTGATGAATTCCTTACATACGAAAAAATAGTAAATAAATTTATAACAGCCAGGATTATGAAACATGGGATTTAAATGTGGCATTGTTGGTCTACCCAATGTAGGCAAATCAACATTATTTAATGCACTAACCAAAGCCGGTATACAAGCAGAAAATTATCCGTTTTGTACCATTGAGCCCAATGTTGGTATTGTTCCCGTACCCGATCCCCGCCTTGAAAGTTTGGCAAGCATCGTCAATCCGGAAAGAATATTACCAACCACCATGGAGTTTGTCGATATTGCCGGTCTGGTCGCTGGAGCATCCAAAGGTGAAGGTTTAGGAAACAAATTCCTGGGCACCATTAGAGAAACAGATGCGATAGCACAAGTGGTTCGCTGTTTTGAAAATGATGATGTTATACACGTCGACGGCAAAGTAAACCCCGAAAGTGATATTGAAGTAATCAATACCGAATTGGCATTAGCCGATTTAGACAGCATCGACAAAGCCATTAACAAAACCAGCAAAATTGCCAAATCTGGTGATAAAAATGCCAAGGTAAAATTAGCCATACTAGAAAAAATTCAAAGCCAACTTAATGAAGGCAAGCCAGTGCGTACACTAGGACTTAGCGATGATGAACAGGAACAAATACGCGACATGTGTTTATTAACAAATAAAGCAATCATGTACATCGCCAATGTCAGTGAAGATGGATTTGAAAACAATCCACTACTCGACGTTGTTAAAAAAATTGCAGATGCTGAAAATGCACCAACAGTCCCGATTTGCGCATCAATAGAAGCAGAAATGACCGAACTGGAAGACGAAGAACTTATGGAATTTTTAAAAGACATGGGACTGAGTGAACCCGGATTAAACCGTGTTATCCGGGCTGGCCACAATTTACTCGGCCTGCAAACCTATTTCACCGCCGGTGTAAAAGAAGTAAGAGGCTGGACCGTCGCCAAAGGTGCCACCGCACCACAAGCCGCCGGTGTGATTCATACCGATTTCGAAAAAGGCTTCATTCGCGCTGAAGTTACCGCCTACGACGACTTTATTGAATACCAGGGTGAAGCCGGTGCAAAAGATGCCGGCAAGCTGCGCTTAGAAGGTAAAGAATACATCGTAAAAGATGGTGATGTTATGCACTTTAGATTTAATGTTTAAATTAAGTAACTTATTGATTTATATAGATGTAATATTTACATGCCGTGGTTAATACTTGACTTTAGCCCACTATCAAAGCAAAATGCGCGGCTCTTCATATTACAATCTTAATCATCACAATTTGTAATCAAGAAATCATATTGGCTATGTAGCTCAGCTGGTTAGAGCACAGCATTCATAATGCTGGGGTCGGTGGTTCAAGTCCACCCATAGCCACCATTTTAAATTGTTTTACCTTTAATCTCTTATTATATTTGTAGTTTAAATCATATGTTATAAATGTATGAGTTAATTCTGATGTCTCTCTTTGTCATGAAAAATATTTAGTTTGAGGAAATGATATCAGGCTCGATTATAATTTTTAAACATAGATTATATTATACGTCTAATATACCAAGTTTAATCCTCATGATCCCTTTTTGCATTAATTGATTTGAAAGGGAAAAACTCCCCTAGTATTAAAAACATATGGAAAAGATATTATTGTTGAAATTTATATACATGATTCAATTTGGCGGTTTTTAAAGGAAAATATTTCTTGGTTATGGACTCCTTTAGGTTCATTCTTCATGTTTATAGTAATTGTTATTAAGTGATTTAGAAAAAGAGCATATAAAAAAACGCATAAATTTCTTATAATGTGAATGATTATATTATTAAACTATAATATTGCATGGTTCCAAATTCGTTTTATAGATTAGTCGGAATTAGTCAATAAATGTAAAAATATAAACTTTGAACTCTTATAAGCGACAACACTTTATTCCATGCAGTTATCTTAAGTTCTTTTCACATAATAGTGTATGGACGGACGGAAGAAAAACCAGAGTCTATTTTACAGATGGGAAAATTTCAAGGCTTGTTCCTGTAAATGATTTAGGTGTAAAGGACTTTACTTACTCAAAGGAAAATCCAGAATTTGATAAAGAATTTCATCCATTAGAGCAAGACTATCCACTAATTATAGAGAGATTAATTAAACGTGAATTAAATCCAAAGGACAATTTTAAATTATTTATGATTATGGTTGATTTAAATATTCGTAATGTGGCATATAAAAATGAATCTGGAGTTGAAAGAAAGCATGTTTACAATAGACTTTCTGAAATTTTTATGGGTGATATAACTGTGGAATCACGATGGAAAGAAACAATAGAGCATAATGTTTCTTATTGGTTAGAACAAAATTGGATTGTACAATGTATTGAACCTGAAATAACCTATCAAAAATTTATAAGTTCTGATAACCCGTCAACTGTATTTTGTAATACTAATATGCGTCCAATAATGATCTATCTTCCAGCACACCCACGTTTAGGGCTTGTTGCTTATGATAAAAGATATCTTTATATTAAGACACAGAAAATTTCTCATGATGCACTTAGCGAACTTAATTGTTTGCAAATGAAGCGATGTATTAATCACATATTTTCCGATATAGACATATCTAATGACCAAAAATACTGGAATATACTCCAGAATATTCTTTCAAGGGATAGACCTGATCGATGGGCAAATACAAAATCTGTACTTTCAGATTATATTAAGAATGATAGTGATATATTTAGAGGATTAACATTCATAAAAATAATTCCTAATCTCACAGATATGAATAAAACTATCTGCAAAGTATTAAAATTAGAGTTATCTCTAAATTTGCCTTTAGCTGCTTTATTTCTAGATGGATTTAAGTCATATAAAAAAAACAATTCCTTTTCATATAGAGAAAATATAAACATGAAATATCATAAACGTACATTTAAAGATGAAACAATATCTCTCGATAACAATACATTTGTAGAATGCTACTTTATAAGATGTAAGCTTAAATATTCCGGCGGTATACCACCAATTATGAAATGTAATAAATTTTATCCAGTACCAGAATTTATATTTACAGAGAATGCAGGTGATACTGTAAATTTTATGACATCTATGTATCATGGTGGTTTTAAAAACATAATCGATGAGATATTTAATTTATAAAGTAGTTTTAATTCAATACTAGACACCCACTTAGTGAATTGGATATTCTCACGAGGGATTGTCAACTATAATTGTGGGTGTCCTATTTAATCCAGTATAAATAGATCTTTTTTGGGAGGGAATAGAAAGTGGCTGTAAACCATAGTACCGGAATTGCAATTTTAGCAATTAGTTTACTGATATCTGGAATCAGTTGCGCGAGCGAGCCAACAGAATCAAATATAGTTAAAGCGGCAACATCAAACTATAAGAGTGCATTAGCTGATTACGAAAAACAATTAAGGTATTGCAAAGACAAGGCAGACAAAAACAAATTAAACCGTGATATTTTCAAAGATATTAAGTTAACTCAATTACAAATGCAGACAGCTATTGGTCGGTTTTATTTTATTGCTCTTGATAAATGCGAAAGTGAAAAGTTTGGAGCTTATTTAATACAACGCGGTATCTACAGAGAGACGGTGAAGAAATTCGAAGCAAAATTTGATAGCGATAATCCGATTTATTACGATGATTTGGAAATATTCGGGACAAGATATTATCATATAAGGTTTGATTTAAAGTATACAAACTTTCCTAAATCAGAGCGTGAAAAGCTTGAGAATATACCGGAGTTAAAAAATGTTTTTCATTTAATGTCTGCGATTGGCAATTAACGGCTTAATTATTTGTGGTGTCATTTAACGGTGTATGGCTTTCAATTGAAGGATGATTAGCTTTATGAAAAATGTGATAGCGTTAAAATAAATGTATTTAGATTTAAGGAGTCTTAATGAAATGTCCTAACTGTGAAAATGAACAGATTAAATCAATAATGTATGGGTATCCATTAATATTCAAATAGAGTTGCCCGAAGATGTATTTGTGGAAATAGAAACAAGTGCGGCAAGTATCTTGGCGACAGCCAAATTAGGTTAATTGAAATATCAGTCACTTAGGTAAAAAAATTTCGTGTGTGGTTTAACTGAAAAGTGAGCGACTATTTAGGACTGTAATTGAATTTAAAACGATTTCAGAGGACTTTGAGTGTATTTGTCTAAAAACTGATACATATATTTAAGGTATAAATCGGCCTAATAGTCCCAGATTGGGACACGTTTTGATACTAGACAGTTGGAAAGACATAAACTTTGGATATATACTGAATTCATGATAGGCAAATATGTTACCATCGAAACAATCGAATCCGATATTGAGCGGCTACTTGAAGATGCTAGAACGCTCATTGATCCTTCCGGTGCCCGTTGGTCGAGTAAAATTAAAAGGCATTTATCAAGGCGAAAAGACATTGTGCGTAAGAAAGGCGTTTATCATGATATGAGGGGTGGACGTAGAGAACCTAACTTAAGCGAGTTGGAAATTGCGATAGAAGCATTGGCGTGTGCCATCATGGAAAAAACCGAAGAGATCGAAAAACTGGAGATGAGTGCCGATACAGTTTCGGTATTCAAAAGTGATTCCAGTTTCAACAAAGGTGCAACAGGTGAAGAAATCATGAATGCATTGAGATCATTGCCGAAATTGAGTGACAATGCATTAAATGCAATCGAAGCTGGATCAAAAGATATGCGTGACATGCCTATGCCGGATAGTGCATGGGATTAATACTTGATACGAATGTCATCATAGATTGTTAACAGGGTCGATTCGATCTTACTAAAATCCCCGAAACAGAAGGAAGGTATTTTCTACCGTATATTGTTTTGTCCGAGTTTCTAGTTGGAATGCATCGACCTGATATTACCAGTGAAGAGGCTGAAACCATTCGTCAATACGCGGTAACACTTAAAAATACAATTCCCTTCATTCCGTTCAATTACAAAGTGGCAGAGATTCATGCTAGTTTATTTTTTAACGCAAAAAATAATGACAAAAGAGCGCACGATACAATTATTGCCGCGATAGCTATTGCTTATGAATGCAAATTGGTAACGCGAAATGTTAGTGACTTTACAGGCATTATGGATTCAGACAGTATCATCAACACATCTGCATTATAATGAGTAAAAACGAAACACAATAATTATACGAGTCCGTTTTGCAAAATGTCAATGTGTAAGCGTTATAAGCTTGAAATCTAAACTACGCATATTCTTTCTATTCACTCTTATCTCCTTC
>JBGMQW010000008.1:0-14379 GCA_048060815.1 Thiohalomonadales bacterium
CTTTAGTTTTAATGATGTTGTTTGTAATTAGACTTAAAAACAACTGTTATTTGAATTTAAATTGAAAATAAATTTTGCGGTGACAATTAAGTATTATTTTACAAATAGTGTCTTATTTTTATTAAATTCTAAATTTAATTTTAATTTTAATGTTGTAGTATTGAGTGAGCGTTATTATGAATAAGATACATAAATTAATGCAAACACAGTTAATAATCATATGGAGATCGTAATGTCTAACAATGATGATAGTAGTAAATATAATATACGAAGAAATGTTGCAACAATTTCTTCAGAAGATCGAGCCGAGTTTCGTGATGCAATATTAGAAGTAAACTCAAAACTATATCCGGATGGTGTGTCATATTGGTTTAAGCAGGATCAAATACATCAGGCGAGTGAAGTTCATGATGGTCCTGCATTTTTAACCTGGCATCGTGAACTTTTAAATCGATATGAAGCTATGCTAAAAGAAGTGAATCCTGAAGTATCTTTGCATTATTGGGACTGGACAACTGATCCACGCCATAGCCCAGATGCTAAAGGTGGTTTTGTTAATTTATTTACTGCCGATTTCATCGGCAATTCTGAAGGAATCGCAGGACCACCTCTATCTGGAAAATTTGATAATAATGGTGTTTTTGAAGGAAGCAGAGATCAAACTCAAAATCCAGTTGATCCACCGCAACAAATAACGCGTCAAATGCAAGCAGGGATACCAACAATAACGTCCGATCTTGATATTATTAATTCAGCAAACCATCTTCCACAAGAGCAACAATGGCAATTTTTTCGTGTCAACTTAGAGGATGGTGGTATACACCATAATCGAATGCATGGATGGGTTGGTGGTAATCTCGCGAGTGGTGATACCGCATTTGAAGATCCCTTTGTGTATTTGTTTCATGCCAATATTGACCGGTTATGGGCAATGTGGCAAACCGCAAGCGGTTATGACTGGCGATTGGATGCTGATCAAACCTATGGTTTAGAAGGAACTGATCCGATGATTATCGGTAATTTAGAACCCTGGGCCGGATCGAGTGGTATAAGACCCTGGGCAACGCCGGAGAATCAACAATATATTAAAAATTCAAAACACCCATCAATTATTATTCCGCCAGTCTATGACACGATGCAGACACAACAGTCAGAGAATAGTGTGAATCATAAAGCAGAGTCTTTGTCGGATTAATTTTATTGCAATATGTAAAATCAGGAGTCTGTCGGACTTAGGGAATCGTCGCAGTAGATTCTTCCTAAGTCCGACAGACTGCTAGCTTCAACTTTCTAAATTACTCCAATCTGCAACTACATTTGCTGTAATTTCCAGTGGTGTAAAATCGTATTCTTCCAGTTGTTTTCTTGATAAGATTTTAACTTCGGCCAGTTCGTGGTTTAATTTAATATTGCCTGATGCCTGAATTTCATATGCGATTATAAGTTGATTTTTTTTCAAGAACGAATAATTACCAATGTACCGAGTGACGGTACCGGTTAGTCCTAATTCTTCCTGTAATTCCCGAATGACTGCCTGTTCCGGTGTTTCACCTTTTTCGAGATAACCAGCAATTACTGAAAAATAACCTGTTGGCCATTCTGTATTTCGTGCAATGATATAATCACTATCTAGCTCAACAACAGCAGCGACGACTGGAACCGGGTTATTCCAAAAAACATAATTACAAATATCATCGCTACAGATTTGACGTGTTTCACCATCAATTTCTTTTGTGATTAATTCGGAACTACAATCAGGACAATATTTCATAGATTAGTATTCCCGAAGCACTTCAGCAATCTGAACAGTATACGATTCATACCAGTTTGACTGTCCCTGTTGTTGTACAATTAAATGTTCCTTGTGCGGTTGTTTTTTTAATTTTGCTTTATAAATAACAACGTACATATTAATATTATAAAGTAAGACTAAACATTTTTAACCCATTGGTTGTCTTATCACAGTCTTCAATTTTTTCGGATCTGCTTTTCGAATATCACTTAAATAAATTTCGTGGTGTTTACCCGTTCGTTTTTTATTATTGTCTTTGATAAAAGCATGAACTTTTTCTACTGTTGGACCTTCTTCTGAAAATGGGCCAATGTGCATTATTTGTGCAACCTTACCTTCCTTGAATGCTTCAAATCTTGCTAATGGTAAAGCAACCGGATTTTTCTTTTTTTCTAACTGTTTAGTTGCCTCGGTGACTAATTTTTTTGTGACATATTCTGGTTGCATCATCATTAATGTCCATTTCCAGCTGGCTTTATCATCAACACTAAATTTTGACATGTCATCTGTCCACCATAAACCTTCTAACGGCAAAACACCATAATCAATTTGCAATTTACCTTTTTTTATCATAAATTTGAGCGTATAAGATAATCCAAACAATACTTCTATAGCTTCCTGAAATGATTTATTTTTAGGATCACCTTTACCATTAACCATAAGATAGTTCATTTTAGGAACATCAACATTTTCCACTTTTTTGACTGATGGTTTGTATAAATGTTTTAATTCTTTTTTGTAATCAATTTTTTCCATTAGATATTTCTCCATAATTAGTATGACCCAATATATAATTACGTAGATGACTATTTTTTGCTTATCTTTTTTTGCTAATTTAATTCAAAGTCAAAATATTACTCAACCGTTACAGATTTCGCTAAATTACGTGGTTGATCAACATCGGTGCCTTTTAATACAGCAACATGGTAGGACAATAACTGGAGTGGAATAGTATGGATGATTGGTGATGTTTCATCTTTTGTCGCAACAATATCCATTACGAAGATGCCTTGTTCTGCTTTAAAATGTGAATTCTCATCAGCAAATACATAAAGTAAACCGCCACGTGCAGCGACTTCCTGAAGGTTTGATTTTAATTTTTCTAACATGTCATTTTGTGGTGCAACTGCAACAATCGGCATATTATCGTCCACCAATGCCAATGGGCCATGTTTTAATTCACCTGCTGGATATGCTTCGGCGTGGATATAAGAAATCTCTTTTAATTTTAATGCGCCTTCCATTGCTATCGGGTAGTGTAACCCACGCCCTAAAAATAAAGCATGCTCTTTATCTGCAAAATCTTCCGCTAATTCTTTTATTTTATCATCAAGCGCGAGTACTTTTTTAATTTTTCCAGGTAAAGAAACCAATTGTGTTACAAGATCTTTTTCCATTTTGTCGGATAACTTAAACCGTCTACCTAACACAATCACCAATAACATTAGCGCCACTAATTGTGTCGTAAATGCTTTTGTTGATGCGACGCCAACTTCAATACCCGCTCGAGTTAATAATGTCAGATCGGATTCGCGTGTTAATGAACTCTCGGCGACATTACAAATTACCAGTGAAAAACCAAAACCCAGTAATTTCGCTTCTTTTAAGCCAGCCAGAGTATCGGCAGTTTCACCGGATTGTGAGATTGTAACAATTAATGAATTTTTTCTGACGACAGGTTTTCGATAACGAAATTCACTCGCAACTTCAACAATACACGGAATGCCTGCTAATGATTCAAACCAGTGCCGCGCGATTAGCCCTGCATGATAACTGGTACCACAAGCAATTATGTGTACACCTTGAACCGTATTAAATATATCAGTAGCGCCATTACCGAAACATTGTTCCAGTACTTTGCCACTAGCAATTCTACCATCCAGGGTGTTACTGATGGCACTACCCTGTTCGTAAATTTCTTTGAGCATGTAATGACGAAATTTGCCACGGTCAGCTGCATCTGCACTTAATTCACTGTGTATGATTTCCCGGTCAACTTGTTTGCCATGAAGGTCATGAATGGTTAGTTTATTGCGCGTTATCTCGGCAATATCGCCATCTTCGAGATAGATGAATTGTTGTGTGACGGGAAGCAGGGCTGCAGAATCGGAGGCAATAAAATATTCATTAAATCCTACGCCAATAACCAATGGACTACCACTGCGAGTTGCTATCAAACGATCTGGATCATTATTACTAATGACACCTAATGCATATGCACCTTTGAGTTCACTAACGGTATCAACTACGGCACTAAACAGATCTTTATTTTGTTTATAATGATGGTCGTATATTTGGTGCGCGACAACTTCAGTATCCGTTTCTGAAGTAAAGGTGTAACCCGCTTTTATTTGTATTTTTCGTAATTCTTCGTGATTTTCAATAATACCATTGTGTACTATCGCGACAGATTTTTTACAAACGTGTGGATGCGCATTCGATTTTGTTGGTTTGCCGTGAGTAGCCCAACGCGTATGTGCGATACCCAAGTTACCGGATAATCCTTGACCTAAAATTTCTGTTTCCAGCTCTTTCACTTTTCCGGGCATACGGCATCGATCGACACAGCCTTCAGCATTGATTACTGCAATACCGGCTGAATCATAACCACGATATTCAAGACGCCGTAAACCTTCGAGTAAAATCGGAACAACATTTCGTTCTGAGATAGCACCAACAATACCGCACATATTAAATTCCCCGAAAAACTGTTATTTTTTCTTTACAGGTCGTTTCCAACCCGATATTGTTTTTTGCACACTTCTTGCCAATGTTAATTTACCATCAGTTGCATTTTTAGTTAATACTGTACCAGCACCAATTGTAGCACCATCACCCACGGTTACCGGTGCAACTAATACCGAGTTTGATCCGGTCGATGCCTTATTTCCAATTTTGGTACGATGTTTATTCGCACCATCATAATTAGCGGTAATCGTTCCGGCACCAATGTTCACGTCACTACCCATGTCGGTATCACCAATATAGGTGAGATGATTCACTTTACTGCCCGTATTGATAATACTATTTTTCACCTCAACAAAATTACCAATGTGATTGTCGCCTTTTAGTATCGCTCCTGGACGCAATCGAGAATAAGGTCCAACACGACAACCACTGCCAACGATGCTATCTTCAATGTGGCACATTGGTAAAATGTCGACATCATTTTCAATTTTAGAATTTTTAATAACACAGTTTGCAGCAATCGAGACATTATCGCCCAATGTTACTTTACCTTCAAAAACAACATTGATATCAATACTAACATCTTTACCGGTTATTAATGTACCCCGGATATCAACTCGCATGGGATCGATTAATGTTACGCCCTGATGCATTAATTCGGTGCTTTGTATTTTTTGATAACATCGTTCCAGATGAGCAAGTTGACTTTTACTATTAACACCTAAAACCTCATCTTCCGTTTCAGCCTGAATCGTGTGTATTTTAGTTTTTTCTTTTACCGCGATACTAATTATATCGGTTAAATAATATTCCCCTTGTGCATTTTTATTTTTTAATTGCGATAACCAGTTACGTAATAGCTTGCCCTTAACGGCCAAAAAACCGGTGTTAACTTCATTAATTAATTTTTCTGTATCAGTGGCATCTTTTTCTTCTGTTATAGCAAGAACATGTGATTTTTTATCTCGTATGATTCTACCGTAACCTGATGGGTTATCAGCTAACATGGTTAAAATAGCGAGTGAATTATCTTTTGCGGCTTCAAATAAAAATGTTAATGTTTGAGGTGTAATTAAGGGCACATCACCGTATAACACTAATATTATCGCATCATCTTCGAACTGATCTGCCGCTTGTTGTACTGCATGACCTGTGCCTAATTGTTCTTTTTGTTCGACCCAAATTAAATCGTCGTCTTTAATTTTTTTACGAAGTTTATCGCCACCAAAACCATAAACAATAATAACTTTTTTGGGACTTAAAATTTTGGCACTGGAAATAACGTGTGCCACCATTGGTTTACCCCCGATCGGGTGGAGTACCTTCGGTAAAGAGGATTTCATGCGGGTTCCCTGACCCGCAGCAAGAATAACAATATTAAGATTCATTTTGTAAATTCAAAAAAATATAATACGCTGAATATATAATCTAAATTAAAATTAATGTACAGTAGGCGGAAAAGATCCACCCTCGACTTCTCCTGAACTCAGCTCCTGTTCTGATGCTGGTCTTACTGCGCGGATAGTGATTTTAAAATCAACATGCTTACCTGCTAACGGATGATTACCATCTAATGTAATTTTGCCATGTTCCATTTTAGTCACGATCATGGTTTTTTTCTCACCACTATCATTTTGAAATTCCGCTTCTGCACCAATTTGATGAAAATCCGATGGAACATTATTGAGTTCATCAGTGTAAATTAAATCTGGATCAATTGCACCGAAGGCTTCGTCAGGCTCAAATTGCACCACCACTTCATCATCAATTTTACTGCCTTCAAGGCTATTCACAATTTTATCAAATACCCGTTCATCAACACCGTGGATATAACTAATGGGAATATCACTCTGTTCTAATACTGTACCATCCTGGTCAAGAATGACATAAGTCATGCTCACAACCATGTTCTTTTCTACTTTGTAGTCACTCATTGTATTTAGCCTTCCTGCAGACTATTTTTTCGGTTAAATTAAAATCCTGAAATAAAAAAAGGCAGTTTAAACTGCCCTGAATTAATATTTATTATAGCAAAATTGTCCCTATTCAGCATATTCCTGGAAAGTAGAGTACAAATCAAAGGCTTTTGACTTGGCGGTAAAATCTTTTGAATCAATCAACTTTATTTCGATTTACTACGAATCCGCTTAATTGTCTGGAGTTGCGCCATGGCTTCAGCCAGTTTAGCTTGTGCCTCGACCAGATCCATTTCACCGCTTTTATTGTTTAGTGCCTGCTCGGCTGCTTTTTGAGCCTCTAATGCTGCAGTTTCATCCAAATCGCCACCGCGTACGGCAGTATCCGACAAAATTGTGACAACATGGGGTTGTACCTCTAATATACCACCCGAGACATAAATCGATTCTTCTTTACCACCGACCAGAGTTACTCGAACTTCACCGGGTTTAAGCGGTGTCAGCATTTGGGTATGGCGTGCGTGAATACCCACTTCACCCATTATTGCGGGCGCAATAACGACTTCAGCAGTCTCAGAGAAGATCTCTTCTTCTGCGCTCACGATATTAACATGCATGGTCATGGCCATGAGTTTACTCCCTCTTCATTAATTGAGCAAAATTACAGCGTTTTAGCTTTTTCAACAACTTCTTCAATGGTACCGACCATGTAAAAAGCCTGCTCTGGTAAATCATCGTATTCACCCGCTAAAATGCCTTTAAATGCGCGTATCGTGTCGGCTAATGACACGTACTTACCTGCTGAACCGGTGAACACTTCGGCCACGAAGAACGGTTGTGACAGGAATTTTTGAATCTTTCGGGCTCGGGTTACGGTCATTTTATCTTCTTCTGATAATTCGTCCATCCCCAAAATCGCGATAATATCTTTTAATTCCTTATATTTTTGTAATGTACCTTGCACACCACGAGCGACATTATAGTGCTCTTCACCGACCACCAATGGATCGAGCTGACGCGATGACGAGTCTAACGGGTCAATCGCGGGATAAATACCAAGTTCGGCAATTTGGCGTGATAACACCACGGTCGCATCCAGATGGGAGAATGTGGTTGCCGGGGATGGATCGGTTAGATCATCTGCTGGAACATATACTGCCTGAATCGACGTAATCGAGCCAGTTTTGGTTGAGGTAATTCGTTCTTGTAAGGCACCCATTTCCGAGGCCAGGGTTGGTTGGTAACCCACCGCTGATGGCATACGACCTAATAATGCCGATACTTCAGTCCCAGCCAGGGTATAACGGTAAATATTATCAATGAATAATAACACGTCGCGACCTTCGTCCCGGAAAAATTCCGCCATGGTCAAACCGGTTAATGCAACACGCAGCCGGTTACCGGGCGGTTCGTTCATTTGGCCATAAACCAGCGACACTTTATCGAGCACATTGGAGTCTTTCATTTCGTGATAGAAATCGTTGCCTTCACGAGTTCGTTCACCCACCCCGGCAAACACTGAATAACCACTATGCTCGATGGCGATGTTTCGAATGAGCTCCATCATGTTCACGGTTTTACCCACACCAGCACCACCAAACAAACCAACTTTACCACCTTTGGCAAATGGTGCGACTAAATCGATAACCTTGATGCCGGTTTCGAGTAAATCATTCGCGGGTGATAATTCTTCATAAGTTGGTGCAGCACGATGGATTCCCCATCGGGTTTCTTCACCAATCGGCCCGGCACCATCAATAGGAGTACCTAATACATTCATGATTCGACCCAGGGTTTTTGTACCGACCGGTACCTGAATGGCTTTGCCGGTACTGGTAACGCTCATTTCTCGTTTTAAACCATCTGATGTTCCCATGGCAATGGTTCTAACGATACCATCACCGAGTTGTTGTTGAACTTCCATGGTTAAATTGGTTTCATCCACAATTAGTGCATCGTAAACTTTTGGTAATTCATCGCGTGGAAATTCCACGTCGACCACCGCACCAATGACTTGTACAATTTTTCCTGAACTCATTCGTCAGTTCCTCTTTTCAAAATATTTAAATTTTTAAACTAAACAGCCGCTGCACCTGCAACAATTTCTGATAACTCTTGTGTAATTGAAGCTTGTCGTGCTTTGTTATAAACCAATTGTAAATCGGCAATAAGATCACCGGCATTATCTGTAGCACTTTTCATTGCGACCATTCGTGCAGCCATTTCACAGGCGATGTTCTCGACTACACCCTGATACACCAGTGATTCGATATAACGTACTAATAAACTATCTAAAACCGATTTAGCATCGGGCTCATAAATATAATCCCAATGATATTTTAATTCTTTATCCTGCTCTTTTTTTTCAAGTGGTAATAACTGCACTGGTGTTGGTTCTTGTGTCATGGTATTAATAAATTTGTTATATACCAGGTACAAGCGATCAATTTCACCGTTGTTATACGCATCTAACATGATTTTTACTGTACCAATAAGCTCACTAATACTCGGTGCATCACCTATCTGATTTTTTTGACCACGCAGGTTCAATTTTATACGGGCAAAGAAACTACTGGCTTTTGAGCCAATGGTGCACATATCGATAGGAATGTCCTGTTCCTGCCACTTTATCAGGCTCTTTACAGTGTTACGAAACAGGTTACTGTTTAAACCACCGCATAGACCACGATCGGATGAAATAATAATATAACCAACTCGTTTAACTTCACGATCTTCCAGATAAGGATGTTTGTATTCAGTCGATGCAAAAGCTAAATGCTGAATGACATCATGAATCTTTTCTGAGTATGGACGTGATGCCCGCATACGATCCTGTGCTTTACGCATTTTACTCGCTGCTACCATTTCCATCGCACTAGTGATTTTTTGAGTATTTTGAATACTCGCAATCTGGGTTCGTATCTCTTTACCAACTGCCATTATTTTAGTCTCTTATTAATAAGCACTGGACGATTTAAAGTTTTCAATCGCTGCTTTTAGCTCGGCTGCAACCGTATCATCAAGTTTTCCTTCAGCATTAATTTTAGCTAACATGTCTGCATTGCTGGATTTAATACCCGCTTGCATCGCTTCTTCAAATTCAACAATTTTATTGACCGGAACGTCATCTAAATAGCCTTCATTCGCTGCAAATAATGACACCGCTTGTTCAGCAACGGTCATTGGCGAATACTGTTTTTGTTTCATTAATTCGGTGACACGTTGACCACGCTCAATTTGTTTACGCGTTGCCTCGTCTAAATCTGATGCAAACTGCGCGAACGCTGCGAGCTCACGGTATTGCGCCAAATCCAGCCGAATACCACCACCAAGCTTTTTAATGATTCCGGTTTGAGCGGCACCACCCACTCGCGATACTGATAAACCAGCATTAATCGCAGGTCGAATACCGGCGTTAAATAAATCGGATTCTAAAAAGATTTGGCCATCGGTAATTGAAATTACGTTGGTTGGAACAAATGCAGATACGTCACCTGCCTGTGTTTCAATAATGGGTAACGCGGTTAGTGAACCGGTTTTACCTGTTACTTTGCCATCGGTTAAACGTTCTACTTCTACGGCATTAATTCTTGATGCACGTTCGAGTAAACGTGAATGCAAATAAAACACGTCACCTGGATAGGCTTCACGACCTGGTGGACGACGCAATAATAATGATACTTCACGATAAGCCCAGGCTTGTTTGGTTAGATCATCATAAATGATTAAGGCATCTTCCCCTTTATCACGGAAGAACTCGCCCATGGAACAACCGGAGTAGGGTGCAATGTACTGCATCGCTGCCGATTCAGATGCACTGGCCGAAACCACAATGGTGTGCGCCATTGCATCGTGCTCTTCGAGTTTTTTTACAACGTTGGCAACACTTGAGGCTTTTTGGCCAATCGCTACGTAGATACATTTAATACCAGTACCTTTTTGGTTAATAATGGCATCAATCGCAACCGCGGTTTTACCGGTTTGCCGGTCACCAATAATGAGTTCGCGTTGTCCACGACCAATAGGCACCATGGCATCAATCGATTTCAAGCCCAGTTGCACGGGTTGATCAACCGATTGTCGTTCAATAACACCGGGCGCAATTTTTTCAATTGGGCTTGATTCAGAAGTATCAATTGGTCCTTTACCATCGATTGGCACACCAAGGCTATCAACCACACGACCTAATAACGCTTCACCGACCGGAACTTCGAGAATACGACCGGTACATTTTACTTTATCACCTTCAGTAAGATGCAGGTAATTACCGAGTACCACCGCTCCTACGGAATCGCGTTCGAGGTTTAATGCCATGCCGAATGTGTTGCCCGGAAATTCAATCATTTCACCTTGCATCACATCGTTTAGGCCATGAATCCGGACAATACCATCAGTGATACTAACAATTGTGCCTTCATTTCTGGCTTCAGTTGTTGAGTCAAAATTCTCAACCTGTTTCTTTATTAATTCACTGATTTCAGCGGGATTAAGTTGCATTTTTTATTTCCTCTTTAAACCTTTATTAAAGACTTCTCATTATCTTATTGGATAAGCTTGTGAGCTAATTTATCCAGTTGTCCTGTAACAGAACCATCAATCACCATATCACCAGCACGCACAATGCTACCGCCAATGAGTGACTCATCAATTTTTGTGGTCAAATTAATTTCTCGACCAAGACGTTTTTTAAGCGCATTAATCAGATCTTTTTCCTGGCCTTTTTTTAATTCAAATGCAGAAATGACTTCTGCATCGATAGTGCCTTCTTCTTTGGCTCGATGTGTTTCATAAATTTCAGCAATTTCCGTTAATACGTTTAACCGCTTATTACTCGCAACCACGCGTACAAAATTTTGTGCATTCTTATTTAAATGTTTGCCACAAATTTTAAGCACAATATCAATTAAATCCTGTGTTTGATATTTCGGGTTTTGGATCATAGCGGCCATGGTATCATCTGCTGTTACCGATGCTAAAAGCTGTAACATTTCTGACCAGGGCTTAAGCGCCTTATTATCTTTTGCAATATCAAAAGCGGCTTGTGCATAAGGTCGTGCAATGGTGCTTTTTTCTGCCATGCTATTTCTACCTACATCCAGTTATTAAAGTTGTGCTACTAAATCGTTTAGAATTTCTGCATTTGCTGCCGCATCAACTTCACGTTTTAATATTTTACTCGCTCCTGACACAGCAAGCGCCGCAACCTGGCCGCGTAATACTTCACGTGCCCGATTCACTTCTTGTTCAATTTCTGCATTGGCAGCTGTAATAATACGGTCACCTTCGGTACGGGCGTCGCCTTTTGCAGCTTCAACAATTTCACTGGCACGTTTTTGTGCCTGGTTAATTATCTCTTGTGCTTCCTGCTTGGCGTCATTTAATTTTTCAATGGCACGTTTTTCTGCCAAATCTTTTTCATGAGCACCGCGTTCACCGGCTGCAATACCATCTGCAATGGCTTTTTTACGATCAGTTAACGCCGTCATAATGGGTGGCCAGACATACTTCATCGTAAACCAGACAAACAATGCAAAAACAATGGATTGTCCGATGAGTGTTAAATTAATATTCATATTTGAACCTTCGTCAAATTTAAGTCTTGAACTTGTCTATTAAACTGCTGCGACGGCGAATATAATATAAAATGAAATACCAACAGCAATCATTGGAACCGCATCCACCAAACCCATAACAATAAAGAATTGTGTGCGTAACATTGGTATTAATTCAGGTTGACGAGCCGCACCTTCAAGAAAACGACCACCAAGAACACCAATACCTACTGCTGCGCCCAATGCACCAAGACCCATCATTAGAGAGCCTGCGATATATAGCATTGCAATTGCTTCGTTCATTACTATCTCCTATTTCCAATTTTATAAAATTTAAATTACTTAATTTGTTACTAAAAAAACTAACATTATTTACGTACTAAATCAGTGCTCTGAATGAGCCATATCCATATAGACAATTGTTAATGTCATAAAAATAAATGCTTGTAAGGTAATGATCAGGATATGGAAAATTGCCCAACCCAGTTGCAGGAATCCACCCAATATACCCATGGTGACTCCAGCGCTATACATCATTGCGATCAGAATAAATATCATTTCACCGGCATACATATTACCAAATAACCGTAATGCTAATGAAATTGGTTTTGCAATTAATGATACAAATTCCAGTAAAAAGTTAATCGGGATAAAAAGCCCCATTACCAATATATTTTTTGATTGAAAAGGTTGCAACGTTAACTCACCCACAAAACCACCAACACCTTTATTCTTAAGACTATAAAAAATTGTTAAGCCAAACACCGCCAGCGCCATGCCAAATGTTGCATTTGGATCGGTGGTTGGTACTACTCTAAAATAAATATGATGTGGATTAGCGCCAAACACAGTTACGCCAATGTATTCTGCAACTTTTGGCAACCAATCGACCGGGACCAAATCCATAAAATTCATTAGGAAGATCCAGATAAATACTGTTAACGCAAGTGGTGCAACTAAATCATTTTTTGCAGTAAACGAGCCACGCACACTGGTGTCGATAAATTCAACTATCCATTCGACAAAGTTTTGCAGACCATCAGGTTCACCGACGGTGGCGCGTTTTGCTGCTTTATAAAAGAAAAATAGAAAAAAAACACCCAGGAATATTGACCAGAACATGGTGTCGACATGGATTGCCGAAAACCCCATCTGTTTCGCTTCAGCAGCAGATTCAGCAAACTCCCAAATACCAGTATCCGGATTTTTACCATAGGTCCAGTTGGTTAAATGATGCTGGATATATTGTGAAGTAGTAAGTCCTGTCTCTGTTGACATATTTTTACATTACTCAAAAAATTAAAATTATATTTTTAGTACTTTATTTATTATTCTATTACGTCACTACCGTCCGGCACCTGGTCGTGGCGGGCGAACAAAAAAATGTCCTAACTGGGCGACCACAAATCCGCTTATGACAGCCGCCGGATCAAGCTTTAAACCACCCAGTCCCAATGCTAATAACGCAATGGCGACTATGTATCCTAAAGCGAAGCCTTTATAGAGCTCTAACGCATTAACCCCGCCCAGGGAGCTAGTCGCTTTATTTTTACTCTCTAAACTCGTATTGAATTCCGTTTTAGGCAAAGACCCTGTTTCACCTGATAAGGTGTTCGGGTTAGGTTCTAACCCCGAATCAGTTTCTTCCGTGGCAACCTTTAATCGCCATGCGCGTAATATTGAGACTATGATGCTGACGAACCCACCATAGATAAGCGTGATGGAAAATTCGCTGGTTTTATCAAAAAAACCGTAAAGCACCAATGAGACCCCAACGACTAATCCAAATTGAATCAACACCAATCTGTGTATTGTTTGCCGAAAAGCTTTTTCAGCGAAATTCATGGTTGGCAACCTCAAAATTTGATACCACCACCATCTACAGCAGACTACAGGGGCGCGCGCATTATAATGCCAAGCTAAAAATGAATCAATACCGTCATTAATGAAATTTAATTTCGAATTTGCTTATGTACTTAAATACTCAAAAATGCAAGAATCATAGTTAAGAAATAGAAAAACGAGCTCTTGTAACTTCCGTGCCTGTTTTTTAATTCCCTTTTAATTCCATTGATATTGCCTTTACTATATGCCGATGAAAACGATATGACTATACCATTTAGGACAGGAGTTTTTTGTACCGTCATTGAATTAAATAATTACACATAATGCAGGTGTATATCAGGTTATTCTGAATTAGTTATTTAATCTTAACTACTCAGAGAATTGAGAGAAAGTATAAATAATCCTAGATTCCGCAATCTTATCTTCCTTTATAAATTAGACTGCGGAATTTAAGTTAATTAAGGATAATCAGTTTCCCCTCTAGTGGCGACTTAAATGCATTACATTCTTCAAGCTGTTGCTGCTTCAGGTTTAAATTCAAAGTTTGATATTCTGGTTGCGAAACTCCAGCAATGGCCATCGGGAT
>JBGMQW010000008.1:14479-20399 GCA_048060815.1 Thiohalomonadales bacterium
TTAAATTCAAAGTTTGATATTCTGGTTGCGAAACTCCAGCAATGGCCATCGGGATCTTTAATCGCAACGATACGATCTCCCCAAAACATATCTTCAGGTTCATTGACAATGTTGGCTTTAGCCTTTTTTGCTTGTTCATAAAAATCATCCACATCATCGCAATATACGTACAAGCTGGTCGCGGGATCGGAATTCGAATGTGCGGGAGTGGGGACATTACAACCAAAGCCATTTTCTTTCACTAACATAATAATCCTTTGATTTTTATATAACATCTCACCAAAAACAGCTACCCCGGATTCATCATCAAAAACCTCCCCTTTCGAAAATCCAAAAGCATCGGTATAAAAATCCTGGCTGGCTTTCACGTCGGTTACTGTCAGGCTTGGAATTAACCAGGGATACTCATTTGGTTTTGCTGCTTTATTATCCATTTTAATCTCCTTATAAAATTGGGTCGTCGGTCGTGTGCCACTATTAAAGTACAAAATTCACTTTAAAACAATCGGTAATTTTCAGCCCCTCAACTGAAGAATTTAGGCTAATACTAAGTTTCTTTAATATTACATGCCTATAATTAATTAATATTTAAACTGATTATTCTCAAGTTTGCTTAGTTATTGACCATTATATTAATCCAGAATTATGCTATCTATATCCAGACTGAAAACTGCAACATGCTATTTATTATTGGCATTTTTGGTCTTGTCAATTCAGGCAATTGCAGCTGCAGAGCCTGCGTTCCTCAATAAACAGGAACAAAGCTGGCTGAAGCAACATCCAGTTTTACGCTTTGCGCCGGATCCATCTTTCGCTCCGGTCGAATGGTTCAATCATGTTGGTGACTACCAAGGCATGACATCAGACTACATTCGTTTACTACAACAAAAGCTCGGTATTAAAATTGAAATTGTACGAGCCCGAACCTGGAAAAACACGATTAACATGGCCCGAAATAAACAGGTAGACGTGCTCACGGCTATCTCACGAACAGCTCAGCGTGAAGATTACTTGTTGTTTAGTCAGCCTTACATCACCATGAAAGGAGCCATCATTTCAAATCAGGATTTACCCCGAATACGCAGCCTGTCGGACTTAACAGCTTATAAAGTCGCGGTGGTAGAGGGATATCGATGGGATGACAAACTATCAGCGATGAGCGAAGCAATTGCTATTAACCGGTTTCATGATCTTCAAACTGCACTGCGCTCAACAAATCTCGGGGTAACCGATGTTACCATTGGTTCGGTTGATTCGGTACGGCATATACAACGCCAGGAAGGGCTGGTTGATCTGAAAATAATCTCAATATTTCCACAGGAAATTAAACTGGGTTTTGGTATCCGCAAGGACTGGCCTCAATTGGTCGGTATATTGAACAAGGGACTGGCTAGTATCAGCCCGGCTGAAAAAGCCGCAATACAAAAAACCTGGCTGGTGGTCGATGCCCCGGGTTTTTGGCTCAAACCGGTATATCGATATACCACTCTGGCACTATTTGTATTATTCCTGATTCTCGTTCCAGTAGTCATTTCCTGGAATCGGATGCTTAAAACACAAGTTCGCCGTCGTACCAGAGAATTAAAAGATGCTCAGACACTATTAATACAAGCTGAAAAGATGGAGTCAATTGGCAGACTCGCAGCTGGAGTGGCACATGAAGTTAAAAATCCACTGGCCATAATCCAGATGGGAGCAGATTATCTGTCGCAGGAAATACCCGCAGATGAAACCACCACAGCGGTCATTCAAGACATAAACGATGCGATACAGCGTGCCGATACGGTTATCAAAGGACTTCTGGATTTTTCCCGTGACAAACAATTATTACTTAAACCCGGAAATCTGGCTGATATCATTGAACATTCATTACATCTGGTCAGCCATGAAATGCGCCAACGAAATATAACCGTGGTGTCCGAAGTAGCTGACGATATACCCGAGATTGAGCTTGATGCCAATAAACTACAACAAGTTCTGATTAACTTATTTATAAATTCTGCTCATGCGATGCAACACAAAGGTAAACTCACTGTTTCCTGTTATGTTAAGACATTGAAAAATAAAGCCGATTTAGCTGGTGATCAAAACAAATATTTTAAATTAGGTAATACGGTGTTATGGCTTGAAGTTGTTGATAATGGGCACGGGATCGAGGAACAGGACGCAAATCGAATCTTTGATCCATTTTATACGACTAAACCAGTGGGTGAAGGCACTGGTCTGGGTCTGTCGGTTTCACGAAATATCATCAACCTACACCATGGTTCGATTGATATTCGCAACCGACCACAAGGTGGTGCCACGGTTGTGCTAATGTTTAAATTAAAAGCTGGAGATAAAAGATGAAAAAAAGAATTCTGGTGGTAGATGACGAACCCGCATTAACTCGCATGGTAAAACTTAACCTGGAACGAACCGGTGATTACGAAGTACGAACCGAAAATCAGGGTACTATGGCAATTCCTGCTGCAAAAGAGTTCAAACCCGATTTAATTTTTCTCGACGTGATGATGCCCGATATGAGTGGTGATGAGATATCCGCACTGCTCAAGGAAGACCCGGAGTTGTGTGATATAAAATCTGTTTTTATGACAGCCATAGTCAGTAAAGATGAAACCGAAGAAATGGGCAGTGACATTGGTGGTAACTTGTTTCTGGCCAAGCCGGTTAAAACTGATGAGCTAATATCCACAATAGAGCGAGTGCTTGGAGACAGTTAAACCTAGATTTCCTATCGAAGTTCCCATTTAACGATCATTAAATAAATGTCAAAATCAACAATTTTAACTAAAATATTAAACGTTCGTTATATTTTCTTTACAAAGCGCTATAAGACGCTTAATATTTAACGATCGTTAAATAAATAAACCATACCATGAGAACCCCTATTACATCTGCTGCCGATCTTGGTACTGCAATCCGTCGGGCAAGAAAAAAAGCCCAATTAACCCAGTCAACAGCCGCTGGTCTGTGTGGTGTCAGCGTGCCATTTTTTAATGCCATCGAAAATGGTAAAGCAACTGCGCAAATCAACAAAGTCTTGCACGTTTGTCAGCAACTCGGCATTTCGATTTCCGCACAAGAACCAGGCAACGAACAATGAGCCAAATATTAGCCGTATGGAGTGAAAACAAACTGGTTGGTGAGATTGCTATTTTGCAGGGACGCTGGAGTTTTACATACAACAAAGACTGGTGCGAATCGAATGTTTCCTTTGTTTTATCACCCTACTTTCCGTTTCAACTAGATACCTATAGTGATACAGTAAATGATAAACGGGTTGAATGGTTCTTTGAAAACCTGTTACCCGAAGGTGACATGCGAGCAGCGTTAGCACGGCAAGCACGACTAACAAATAAAGATAGCTTTGGTCTGTTATCACGTTATGGAGAAGAAACCGCAGGAGCACTAACATTACTGAGTATCGATGTACCCTATCCAACTCACAGTTTTTACAGGGAACTACCGCATAATGAACTACGAGCACGTATCGCCAACACAGCAAACTCTTCACTTCTTGCGAGTAGCGAAAATCTTCACATGTCACTCGCTGGAGTGCAAAACAAGCTCGCTGTATTGTATGAAGATAATAAATTCTCGTTACCCGAAGGTACTGGCGCATCAAGTCATATCTTAAAACCAGATAATAACAATACAAATTTTAAATTTTGTCCCGCAAATGAATTTTTTTGCATGCGTCTTGCGCGTGAATTTGGGTTAAAAACTCCCGAGACAAAACTACTGCATATTCCCGAAGCACTGTATCTCATCAACCGGTATGATCGCACTTTAATTGAAAAAACCATAAAACGAAAACACCAAATTGATTTATGCCAAATGCTCAACAAATGGGTTGGTTATAAATATGAAAGCCATGGTGGTATCACCATGCAAGATATGTTCAATGCCATAACGAAAGTTACACAACCCATCGTTGCCAAACAACAAGTGATTCGCTGGATTATTTTTAATTACTTAATAGGTAACTCCGATGCTCATGCAAAAAATATATCGTTTATATTATCATCAAACAACATTAGTATTGCGCCATTTTATGACTTACTGTGTGTACAAGCCTACCTGCCAAACAGTGAATTGGCCATGTCAATCGATGGAGAAAGCAAACCTGGATGGATAGAAGAAAAACACTGGATCAATTTAGCCAGTACCGCCGGTATCATGACCAGACTATTAAAAGAATACTTAAAAGACCAAACTGATAATATAGTACTAGCAGCAAGAAAATTACTTACCTTACCGGAGTTTACTGCGGAAGAAATTGATTTTTTAGATAAAACTGTTATTAATATAATTCAACAGCGGGTTGAGTTTGTTATTAAGTAAAGACAAAGTAAGCGACCCCATTAAAGATTATGACTTTATTTGATGTGTTCTAAGATGCCATCTAACTCATCGAAGCTGTTGTATTGCACTATCAACTTACCCTTGCCTTTAGCGCTGTATTGAATTTGTACTTTTGCACCGAGTTTTTCGGATAGATCCGTTTGTAATTTTTCAACATCGGGGTTAATTACAGGGTCGCTTTTCTTCTTGTTGGTTTTGTCACCGGATTGGCTTTCTTTGCGGACTAGTTGCTCGGTCTCACGCACTGACAGGCCTTTTTTAACGACTTCACGCGCAATTAAGGTTTGTTTGCCACCTTCAATTGCCAATAACGCACGGGCATGACCCATTTCCAGTTCGCCTTTTTCGAGCATGGTTTTTACTTCGGTATTCAGGCTCAATAAACGTAACAAATTAGCCACTGCCGGGCGGGATCGACCCACTGCATCGCCAGTTTCTTGTTGTGTTAAGCCAAATTCATCAATCAGACGCTGTAATGCCATTGATTCATCGATTGGATTCAGGTCTTCACGTTGAATATTCTCAATTAAGGCTATTGCCATCGCAGTTTGATCCGGGACATCACGAATAACCGCTGGAATCTCATGCACACCGGCAAGCTGGCAAGCACGCCAACGGCGTTCACCGGCGATAATTTCGTATTTTCCGGGCTCAGATAGTGGCCGAACCACGATTGGCTGAACCACACCCTGGGCTTTGATGGAATCTGCAAGTTCTTGTAATGCTTCAGGTTCTATCTCATGGCGGGGTTGGTAGCGGCCTCGTTGCAGGATATCGACAGGTAAATTCCGCAGATCCCCATCTTCGGAATTATTCTCATTTGCGGCAGTATTCACCATTTTCTTGGCACTACCGCCCAGTAATGCGTTTAAATCTCTGCCAAGTCCACGTTTTTTCATGTCGTAAGCCTACAACGATTTGAGCTGAAAATCATTAAGGTTTTGGCGTTTTTAAACCTGGAAATTCACTATTCTAAAATTTTTGAATTTATTACTTAAAAGATGCTGAGTTAGGTACTCATTATTTTGACTTCGCTTTAGCTTTTTTCTCTTTCGCTTTTACTAAATCTTTTAATTGCTTGGTAAGTAACTCTGCTTTTTGAGTGGGGATGCTATATAACCAGTTACTGTGTCGTTGGTTAATGTCTGCAGCTTCTGCTTCTGGATCAGGTGCTTTGTCTTTGTTTTCAACATCTTCTTTTTTTAAACTGGTGGTTGTGGGTTTTGTACTTTTGGCATTTAACCAGAGATACGATTTTTTATCGGCTTGAGCAACATACACATTAATTGTTAAACCGTTAAATGTTGTAAATTCAATATTCACTGGTTTCTTGAATGTTTTGTTGTTGTTTTTTTGTAATACATCATCAAAGCTTAAATTTTGCAAGGATGAAGCGATGGAGCTCAAAATAACCGGACTGACCAGTTCTTTATTTTTCGTTAATTGTTTTAGCGTGAACGCTTTATCGGTCTTGGTTTTTTTGCTAATTATAATATGCGTGCCTTTTGCATGAGTAATATCAACTTTTTGAATTCGAGCTACCGGGATATTG
>JBGMQW010000008.1:20499-35290 GCA_048060815.1 Thiohalomonadales bacterium
CGTCAGTAAGTGCTTGCACACCTAATTTCGCATAATTTTTATCTTTTTTAGTTTTAGCTTCCACTTTTTCCAGCTCGGCTAAATCAATCAGTGTTTTACGAATTTGTACGACATTACCGGGGTAGTTGTCTTTTGTTTTTACCGTCCAGCCAATATCGGCGTTATCGGACTTATTAATGATAATATTTCCAGTGCTATTGGTAATTTTGATGCTGGTAACATCGTTTAATTGATCATACAACTTAGGTAATATTTTTTGTCCGGTGCTTTGATCTTCACTGCGATTTGATTCTGAATTATTAGTAATATATATCGATATTGTTACCAATATTGCAATAATGATTAATAATATGGATAAGGTATTTTTTTTCATAATGATAACGCTTTACAATTTTACCGGAGTTCTTCTTGAGCGACGCACACCCATGTAAATTGCAAAGAAAGCAATTAATAATGGTATTAACGCGATATTGATAAATCGTAGTTTAGTGCCTAAAGTTTCAATCGACTTACCAAGTTCATGCTGTACTGCACGTAACTCTTTTCGTGTGTTAACTTGTTGTGTTCGAAAATTTTCAATTTCCTGGCGTTGCTCAAGACTTAATATTGTGGCATTTTGACCTTGCTTTTGTTGCTGTAAAGCATTGAGTTTTTGCTCGGTTTGATTCAATTGCGCTTGCAGTGATTTTTCTTTAGCCTGAAATTCTTGTTCGGCTTCACGTTTTAATTTCTCGACCGTGGTAAATGGACGACTTGAGCGACCACGGGTGCGCAGGCTGATTAAGTCATTGCTCCCGCTTAGATTATCAATCGCATTAATTAATAACGCATCATTATTGGCTCTTGGCATTGCAATTTTTTGTCCGAGAAAATCCTGGATATTAACCCAAAATTTATCTTCTAACATATCAGTGTCGGCAATCGCGATAACATTAATCGGTTCTTTTGATTCTTTAATACTATCCTTATTGCCTTCGATACCATCCGGAAAGGCGGTTTTTGCTAGTCCATTAATTCGCACTGCGATATTTAATTTTTTATTATCGGATTTAAAGTTTTGCAATAACGTAATAGGATTAGCTCCAAAACGAAATTGCATTTGATCCAGTTCCATAGATTCAGTACTGGTCTGAATTAGTGGGGTAATGGTTTTCTTAAATTTATTTTCTGTATCGTCTTTTTTATCTTTATTTTCTTTAGTTGTTGAATCAGAAATTTTAAAATGACCTGCAGTACCCATGGTAATTAATTTTAAACCATTCGTAACAAAATCATCTTTATTAAATTGAGCCGGTGTTAATGATAACCAGGCAACATATTTAACGGTTTGTACACCCTGCGCGGTATTAACACCAACACGCGATGCCGTGATTCGATCGCCCACTATTTTACCGGTAACCAATTCGATACCCCAGGTCTTGAATAATTTTTCTAAATTAGAATCACGTACTGCACTCATTGCCATTTGAGGATTTTGTCGCGCTGCAGCGGGTGGTGCATCGGCTTCTGAAAATGGGTCGACAAATATCAACGCATGACCACCCTTTAAAACAAATTGATCAATTGCAAATTGGGTTTTATCTGATAGTGATTTTGCATGTACCATTAATAATACATCGATATCATCCGGAATCTTTTCGATTGTGGTATCAAGGGTTTTAACTGTAAATAATTGTTTTAATTGAGTCAGGATATACCACTCACTGCTGGCAGCTTGTTGCATCATTGGATTTGCAGCGGCAGCACCGGCCATCGGTAGCGATGTCATCAGACCGACAATTTTCTTTTTATTATCGCTTAACTGATTTACTAACTTGGTAATATCATATTCGAGTGAATCTTCTTTTTCAGATTGAAAAAAGGGGATTAGTTCTTCTTTATCGGTAGCATTAGTACCGATTAATCCAAAATAAACTTTGGTTCGGCCATCACCAAACGGTAGTGCCTGAATACCGTATTGTACCGCTTGATCTTCAAGTTCAGAAAAGGGTTCCGGATCAACTATAATTAATTTTATTTTTCCACCGCTGGTTTTTTCATATTCAATTAATAATTCTTTTACGCGTTTACCGTAATTACTAATGGCTGGAATCTCGGATAATAATTTATTTGAAAAATAGTAGCGTAAGGTTATGGGTTCTTCTATTTTTGATATTATGCTTTTAGTGCCATCAGATAATGAATATATATTTCCGTCAGTCAAGTCCAGACGTGCCGAACTGAATATCAAGTTAGAAAACAAATTGATCACAACCAGTAAAATTGCCGCGACCAGTAAGCTGGTAATTGAATATAAATTTTTACCCAAAAAACCGCTATTTGAATTTTCGTTTTTTTCCATAACTTAATCTGCTTTTTTCATTTCAACCAATATTACATTGGCAAATAACCAAATCACTATAAATGAACTAAAAAATATAATATCACGCAGATCTATTACACCGCGTTCGATATCATTAAAGTGTGTCAAGAAGCTTAATGAACTAATGGCATCGACAAAAATTTGTGGTAACCAGGCCTGGAAAAAATCCAGTACCAGCGGAAAGCCGCTAAATATAAAACCAAAACACACTACCACGGTAATCACAAATGCGATAACCTGATTTTTTGATATTGCAGAAATACACGAACCAACTGCTAAAAATGCACCTGCCATTAACAAACTACCGATATATCCTGCCAATATAACCGGGTTATCCGGGCTACCTAAATAATTCACGGTGATCCAGATTGGAAAAGTTAACAACAGTGCAATGCTGGTAAAACACCATGCTGCTAAATATTTTCCAATAACGGCTTCCGTCACTGAAATTGGCAGGGTCATTAATAATTCGATTGTTCCGGTCTTGCGTTCTTCTGACCATAAACGCATTGAGATCGCTGGAATCAAGAATAAATATAACCACGGATGAAATGCAAAAAATGATTGTAAATCAGCCTGACCACGCTCATAAAACTGCCCCAGATAAAAAGTCAGCGCACTGGCGAGCATTAAAAAGATAACGATAAAGACTGCAGCAACCGGAGTTGAAAAATAATTCTTTAATTCACGTTTAAAAATAGCTTTTATATTAGTTGTGTTCATGAAACTTGTGCCACTTTAATATCGCCCGAGGTAATGCGACGAAAGACTTCATCTAGCTGTCCTTGTGAGACGCTGAGTTCATCCAGATCCCATTTTTGTTTTCGTGCCAGTAAACTGACTTCGTGTAATATTTTCTTACCTTCTTTAGGATAAACGACAAAGCGGGTATCTTGTTCCTTATATGTTGATACTTTTTTTACACCAGCGAGTTTCTCCAGCAAACTACCGGCTGCTTTTGGAACTTCACCTTCAATTCGAATAGTGACCGCATTATGATCTTCTGCTAACGCTTCGAGTTTATCGGGAGTGTCGTTGAACAATAGTTTGCCTTCAGAAATAATAATTGCGCGACTGCATAATGCCGGGACTTCTTCCAGAATATGAGTGGAAATAATAATGGCTTTGTCTTTAGCCATTTCACGAATTAATTCCCGAACTTCATGTTTTTGATTTGGATCCAGACCATCGGTCGGTTCATCCATTATTAATACTCTAGGATTATGTAATATTGCTTGAGCCAGACCAACGCGACGGTTAAAACCTTTCGACAAAGTTTCGATTGTTTTATAAACAACACTTTGCAAGTTCACTTTTTCAATAGCAGCTTCAACTTTGGATAGGACTTCACAGCCTTTGTAGCCTCGTATTTCGGCGATAAACTTTAGAAAGTCCATCACGCTCATTTCAGCGTAGGCCGGTGCACCTTCTGGTAAATATCCGATGGATGATTTTAACTCGACTGGATTGCTTAACACGTTATAACCACAAATAGTGGCATAACCACTGGTAGGGGATAAAAACCCGCACAGCATTTTCATGGTAGTGGATTTACCGGCACCGTTAGGTCCGAGAAAACCCAACACTTCGCCCTTAGCGACCGAAAATGAAATATTATCGACGACAGTCTGGTTTCCAAAATCCTTGTGCAAACCAAACACTTCTATCATCTTATCCATGATGCTTTTCTCATAATTAAATCTACAAAATACTTAAAAACCTTAATCCCAGGCAATGAAATTATCTACTTTATTTATAACTTGTCAACTATAATTTTTTATGACTATTAAGTTTAAATTAAGTTTCAGTTTTTTAAATAATTTCAGGGAATTTCGTAGTATGAAATATATACTCTTATTAACCGGTTTATTGTTATCTTGCTTTACACTTTATGCTGACGATAGCAATAAGAACTCTATTCGGCATCCAGATAAAAACGTACACATTTATTCTAATATGAATGACGCTAATATGCACCAACCCTGTGTCAATACAATAGATTTAACGCCTAAAAGTTTATCAATGTATCGTAAAATGGGTTGTATATTTTCTAATAAATTTTATTCACACGGCGCAATATTAAATTTTGAAGGAATCAAAAGTGAGTGTGTTAAAGCTAACGGATTATATCAATGGAAGGTATTTTAAGGCATTTTAAGGGGTCAGAGCCCTTTAAATATAACCACTGAAGTTGTAAATTTAAGTTCAAGATTATATTTAAAGGGCTCTGACCCCTTAAAATTATGCTGCTTTAAGTTGAGATACCAGACCTTCGCAAACTTCTTTGGCGTCGCCGAATATCATGGAACAATTATCATTGTAATAAAGTTGATTATCGATTCCTGCATAACCGGGTTTCATGCTGCGTTTCACTACAAAAACCTGTTTTGCTTTGCTTACTTCTAGAATTGGCATGCCATAAATAGGACTGCTCTCATCGGTTTTTGCAGCGGGATTAGTGACATCATTAGCACCAACAATTAACACCACATCAGCACCAGAAAAACGTGGATTTATTTCATCCATTTCAATAACCGTTTCATAAGGTACATCGGCTTCGGCGAGTAATACATTCATGTGTCCTGGCATTCTGCCTGCGACTGGATGAATGGCAAAGGTGACATTAACACCTTTTTCTTCCAATGATTCGAGTAAACCGGATAACGCCAACTGTGCTTGCGCAACGGCCATACCGTACCCGGGAACTATAATTACATTGTCGGCATTTTCCATCATAAACACGGCATCTTCGACAGCAGCAGGGTTAACGGATTTATCACCGTCTATTCCCATGCCTTCAACACTACTTGCGGTATTGCCAAACCCACCAAAGATAACACTCACTATCGAACGGTTCATGGCTTTGGACATGATGTAGGAAAGAATCGCACCTGAAAAACCAACCAGAGCACCGGTTATAATCAATAAATGATTGTGTAATGTAAATCCGGTGGCAGCAGCAGCC
Organism: Thiohalomonadales bacterium; assembly: GCA_048060815.1. Classification (GTDB taxonomy): domain Bacteria; phylum Pseudomonadota; class Gammaproteobacteria; order UBA6429; family Thiohalophilaceae; genus CAYQUC01. The sequence continues at coordinate 25,827 of JBGMQW010000008.1, forward strand.
CAACCAGAATAGGAGTTAAGCATCGAAACAACAACGGGCATATCGGCACCACCAATGGCGATTACCAGCATGAAGCCTAAAATTAACGAAAGTGCCGTCATCATCATTAATGAAGACATACTATCATTGATAACAAAGTCTGCACCAAATCCGACCATACCAACCACTAACGCAATGCTGAGCAAGTGTCGTCCTTTAAAAGCAAAAGCTTTCGATGGTAACAACGCTTGTAGTTTACCAAAAGCAACCAGCGAACCACTGAAAGTAATTGCACCAATCAAGATTCCGGCAAATATTTCCCACTTCAGAACCGTTGTTAAATGACCCAGTTCAGCGTAATTAATATAGGTTCCTATCGCAACCAACACCGCGGCTAACCCGACAAAGCTGTGTAACACCGCAACCAGTTGTGGCATTGCGGTCATTTTTATTTTAAGCGCAACTACCGTACCAATGGCACCACCTACGATAAGGCCTGCCAGGATAAAACCATACGATTTTACTGCCGGGTTTAATAACGTGGCGGTAATTGCCAACAACATACCGGCCATGGCCAGGTAATTTCCCCGGCGGGCATTCTTGGGTGATGTTAAACCTTTTAAACCTAAAATAAATAGTGCTGCGGAAACTAAATATAATAATGGTATTTGTTCACTCATGATTTCACCGCCTTAGTTTTTTTCTTTTGGAACATCGCTAACATTCGCTGCGTGACCACAAAGCCACCAAAAATATTTATCGATGCCAGTGTCACGGCAATAAACCCGATTATTTCGGAGTATTCTCCACTGCCATCGGCAAACCCGGCTACCAGAATAGCACCAACGATGATGATTCCGGATATTGCATTGGTTAATGAAATTAACGGGGTGTGTAACGACGGTGTAACTCCCCACACCACCATGTAGCCAATAAAACAGGCCAGTATAAAAATATAAAATGCAACCATTGCTTCTGACATATTATTCTCCTGGTTTTTAAGGGGTTTATTTTAAAGGGGTCAGAGCCCTTTAAATAGAACTTTTATAATTATGTAAACTATACATCTGCATTTAAAGGGCTCTGACCCCTTTAAAATAAAAATATTAGATTCGGCGTTCGTAACAGACGTTACCTTCACAAGTGACCATCGACATTTGCATGATTTCATCTTGCGAATAATCACGAAATTCCGGTTTACCTTGTTTTTCGTCTAACATCAGGAACAATAAGTTCATTAGATTGCGGGAATAAAAATTACTGGCATCGGCTGGCATTAGTGCTGGGAAATTTGTCGTTCCACAAATAGTAACACCATGACGGACAATGGTTTCATCGGCAATGGTCAGTGGGCAGTTACCACCACTGGCAGCGGCCATATCGATAATAACCGAACCTTGTTTCATGCCGCGCACTGCATCTTCAGTGATCAGGGTTGGGGCTGGCATACACGGAATCATGGCGGTTGAAATAATAATATCAAATGATTTTAATTCTTGAGCTAATAATTCTTGCTGAAGTTGTTGGTTACTGATATCCAGTTTTTTTGCATAACCACCTTCACCGGTGCCGTCTTCCGGCATTTTAAGCTCGATGAATTTTCCACCGAGTGATTCTATTTGTTCTTTAACTTCAGGTCGGACATCATAGGCATACACTTGTGAACCAAGTCGTTTCGCGGTTGCAACGGCTTGTAAACCGGCAACACCGGCACCGAGTACCACTACTTTAGCTGGTTTTGCGGAACCGGCTGAGGTCATCATCATGGGTAAAAACCGGCCAAATAAATTCGCGGCTTCGAGTGTTGCGCGATAACCGGCAATGTTGGCTTGTGATGATAGTGCATCCATTCCTTGTGCGCGTGAAATTCGTGGAATCATTTCAAGCGCCAGGGCATTTACACCGGCATCTGCAAGTTTGTTGAAGGTACCATCATCATGACAAACATCAAGAAAGCTTAGTAAAACAGAGCCTTTTTTCATGTTGTCAATTTCATCATTTTCGGGTTTATGGATTTTACAGACAACATCGGCTGACAGTGCATCACTTTTATCGACTATTTGTGCGCCGGCATCTTTGTAAGCATCATCAGTATAGTGCGACTCTAATCCGGCTGATTTTTCAATGATAATATCAAAACCGCGATCGCGCATTTTTTTAACTGAATCGGGTGTGGCGGCAACACGTGTTTCTAATTCTTTATTCTCCTTTGGGATTCCTATATACATATATCCTCCTAGCTGTATTTTATTCTGTGGCAATAAACGATTTCTTTTTCTATCGCGGTCTTTCACCATATCATTGCCAGCAACATGAACAGTGCACTGGTTCACATCTAGGTAGAAAAATTTTGAGGATTGAATTTTTTATAATGCAGATAAAGAGACAATGTTAAAATAACGTTAAAGATACAGGCTATAAAAAATGTGGTATTGATTTATTGAATTGGTCTAGTTCTAACTTTAGTGTAGTTACATTGTTTAAAATTTTACATAAAAATGTATTATTGTAGTGTTATTTGGTCATGCTTATTCATACAGTGAATCTGGCGATAAGTTTTTATTTAATAAAAAAGTCAAAAGACTTTATTAAATTTTTTCTTCCTGGCGTTTTGTTAGCACTTCATAACCGCTGTTTGTTACTAAAATGGTGTGTTCCCACTGTGCAGATAGTTGGTGATCTTTGGTTACGGCGGTCCAGTTATCGGCTAATACTTTAACGTCTTTTTTGCCGACATTTAGCATGGGTTCGATGGTGAAGGTCATACCCGGGGTTAAGATTTTACCTTCGCCGCGATAACCATAATGTAAGATGTTTGGTTGTTCGTGCATTTTCAAACCGATGCCATGACCACAAAAATCTTCGACAACTGTATAACCGTGTACTATGGCATGCTCTTCAATGACAGAACCGATATCACCCAGGGTTGCTCCGGGTTTTACTTCTTTAATCCCGAGATACAAACACTCCTGGGTAATTCGAATCAGGTGTTGTGCTACTTTTGATGCTTGTCCGGCAATAAACATTTTACTGGTATCACCATGATAACCGTCTTTTTCAACGACTAAATCAATATTTAAAATATCGCCATTTTTGAGTCTTTTATTTTTGGGGATTCCATGGCACACCACTTCGTTAATCGAAATGCAGGTGGTATTGGGGTAATCGTTATAACCCAGGCAAGCAGGATTGGCATTATTATCTATAATAAAATCATGTACCAGGCTATCGAGATATAGCGTGGTCACACCCGGTTTGACATGCTCGGCTATCATTTCCAATGCTTGTGCGGCTATTTTTCCTGCAACGCGCATTTTGTTTATTGCGTCAGTACTTTTACTGTCGGTTGCCATTAACATGTTAGTAACCCCTCACTATTTTTAAATTATTATTATCCATTAATTATAATCTTAATTAATCCCATTTAAAGCTAATCGTTCCAATAAACAAAAAAACAATACTCATTATTGTTAAAATCAGTATTTGATTGCTGACTTCTAACAAGCTTGCGCCATCGATCATGATTGCACGTATGGCATCGAGCATATGGGTTAATGGCAGGATTTTTGAGATCGCAATTATAACGGGATGTGCTCCCTCGAGTGAAAACCATACCCCCGATAAAATCAACATGGGAAATGACAGCAGGTTTAATACGCCATTAACCAGTTCTTCACTTTTAATGCGCGCTGCCAGCATTAATCCGAGTGAAATTAATGACGCCGTGCCCAGTGCAAACACTAAAAACATGGCAAAGTAGGAGCCGACCACGAATATATCAAATATCCAGTTAGTGACCGCGAATACACTGGTGGTCACTGTTAGTGCAATTAATAACCGCGACAAAACCTGAGCACATAAAAATTCAATTGCCGTTAACGGTGTTGCTTTCAGGCGTTTTAAAACGCCATTTTTGCGATAGCGCACTAATACAAAACCGACACCAAATAAGCTGCCGAACATCATATTCATGCCCAATATTCCGGGTAATACCCAGTCAAGATACCGTATTTCACGACCTTCTACGGTCTGGCGCAACGCTTGTTGTGCCTGATTATTGGTTCTGGATGACCACATCAAACGTTCAATTAAATACCCTTTGCTGGATTGTTTGTTGATCCAGTAAATATTATTTTGCTCGGCATTCATCACCATATCGAGCTGGTGGTGTCGGACTTTTTCGATGGCTTTATCCAAATCAGTAATTTGAATAAATTCAATATGTTTTAATTGATAAAATGGATCCCGCTGAGTTGCCATGTCACCATAGACTCCCACTTTATAAGCATCGGTTCCCCCTTCGTCAAAGATAAACGCAAAGCCGGATATCAGAAAAAAAGGTAATAAAATAGTCCACGCCAATGCCGTTCTGTCTCGAACAAATTCGATATTGCGTGCATGAAATACCGCCAGGAATCGTTTCATTTAATTACGCGTCTCCATTGCCGGTTAATTCGATAAACAGATCATCCAGATTACGTGAGCGAATTTCTAGCCGGGCTAAACTAACCTGTTGCTGTTCCAGTAATAAAATGGTTTGGTGCACATTGTCGGTATGAATTGTTATAAATTCATCTTGTTGTGATATTTTCAAATTAAACTTGTTAGCATCAATGATAAAATCCTGTTCGGGTATTTGTAATAATATATCATCAAAATGTTCGTTTAATAAATTACGCGGTGTGCCCTGGGCGATGATACTGCCCTTATCCATAATAATGATTTCATCACACAGATACGATGCTTCTTCCATGTAATGGGTTGTTAAAATAATGGTTTTATTTTTGGCTTTAATGTTTTGCACCAGGTCCCAAAAATTTCGTCGTGCTTGCGGGTCCAGGCCGGTAGTAGGTTCATCCAGAAAAATGATTTTGGGATCATTGATTAGTGCAATGGCTAATAACAGGCGTTGCCTCTGACCACCGGAGAGTTTACGATTATCGCGATCCAGATACTCGGTTAACGAACATAACTTAATGAGCTCATCCAGATCTGCGGTGTTTTTATACAGGTTTTTAAATAACATTAAGGTTTCTTTAACGGTTAAAAATTCCTGTAATGCCGTCGTTTGAAACTGAATGCCGGATTCCTGTTTAAAATTTGCTGCTATTTTTTTACCGCAATATAAAATTTCACCTGAATTTGCTTTGGTTAACCCTTCGATGATTTCAATCGTGGTGGTTTTTCCTGCGCCATTGGGCCCTAACAAACCGAAACAGATACCTTCCTTTATTGAAAAAGAAATATTATTAACAACGGTATCGGCATTGTATTTTTTAGTAAGATTGGTCACTTCCAGCAGATTAGTCATAGGCATTATTCTACCGGAATCTGACTATTATATTATGCTGTTTTTGCTTATTGAGTCTGCGGATGGTGCAGAATGATGTAACAAGATGTATAAATTTAATTGAGTTTGATTTTATTCGCGACCAGGGTGAGTGCCGAGGGTAATTGCACGGATTTACTTAAATAATTGCCTAAAAGATAATCACAACCGAGTACGCGACAAATTTTAAACATATCATAGGAATTAACGCCATCGGCAATAACTTTTAAATTATTGCTATGGGCCAAATCACAAATAAATCGAACCGTTAATTGCTTACTCTCATCATTTTCAATGTTGTCGGTTAATATTGTCGATAGTTTTAAAAATTCAATAGAATATTTTGGTAACTCGGCCATTAATTCAAACGACGAACCAAAATCATAAAGTACAATCGAAATTTCATTTTCTTTTAATCGATTTAAAGTATTACGAATGTGCACATTATCCTTCATCACGGATTTTTCGGATAACGCTATTTTTACATTTGCTTTGGGCACTTCATAATCATCCAGACACTGGACCAGATAATCAACTACCCCGATATCCTGCAAATCCCAGGTCATTAAATTAATAATGATACAAACATCTTCATTGTGAACCCGGATTTCAACGACATTCCGTATCGCAATATCGATCAACCACAAATTCATTTTCTTGCTAAAGCCAATCTGTAACATTTCATGAAAAAATTGCTCGGCATGTAACACCCCGTATTTGGGATGCATCCAGTTAATAATCGTCTCAAATGCCTGCAGTTCACTTTCAATATCATACACGGCTTGATACTCAAGATAAAATTGCTCATTACTTAAGGCATTACGTAACTCCGATGCTAAGGATATTTTATCAACATTGAGTTCATCTTCATCCGGATTGTAAATGCTATAGTCTTCATTGGTATTTTTGGAAATGTACATTGCGATATCCGCATGACGCATTAATATTTCAGAATCGGTACCGTGGTCCGGGTAAATTGCAACGCCGATACTGGAAGAGATATATAAATTATGCCCTTGTATCTTGAACTCGTGCTCCAATGAAGAATTAATTTTTTTGGTAATTTCTTCAACGGTGTTTTCTTGTATCTCGGTTAATAACACTGAAAATTCATCACCCCCCAATCGCGCCAGGGTATCGGATTTTCGGAGCACATTACTGATGCGGGTACTGACATTACACAATAAATCATCACCCACGCTGTGCCCAAGGCTATCGTTTACATCTTTGAATTTATTTAAATCCAGAATAAGTAATGCCAAATTTGAGTTATTGCGTTCTGACACTTTAATCGCTTCATTTACCCGGTCGAGTAATAATGTCCGGTTGGGAAAATTGGTTAACGCGTCGTGTAACGCAATGTGCTCTAATTCTGTTTGCCGGCTACGGATCTGATTTTGCATTTCGTTTAGTGCCAATACAAATTCATTCATTTCGGCATTATTGACTTTGGAATTAATTAACGACAATTCCGAGGTTTTTCGGTTTTGTAATTTTCCTGAAATTAATGAAATCGGTGTTAATAACGAATGATCGATAATTAAATAGACCGCTGCAAAAATAATCACAAACACAATAAATAATAACCATAAATAAGTATAAACATTATCACTAATTTTATACTGCGAGTCTAAATACGCTTCCGAAGACTTATTTAAGGTTTTTTCAATTTTATTTAATATAGAATATATTTCACCCACAATTGGATAGACTTCATCCAAGATAACCGGAACATCCGTTCGCCATTGTTTATTTTCGCCTAACGCTCTTACTTTTTTAAAATCGGATTCCCAGCTTCTAAGCTCCTTCTTCATCACACTAATACTGTCATTTGCGAGAAAACCCATGTCAGGATGATCTTGTAAATCGGTTAAGGTGACATCCAGCTGGTGATGAAGATTTCTTAAATATAACTCGATGTTATACACTTGCGACATTTTCGATTCGATAAACATCTCACCCATTTGAATAATCATAAATAACCGAAATTTATTGACCAGACGCTGAAATTTATCGCGCACTGAATAAAAAACATCATAAAATTCGACATTAAAAGGTTTATTCGCCCTGGTGTCTTCAATCGCCAGATTGACCGCCTGTAGAAATTTTTGATGGGTTTGTTGCATGGTGTTTTCTGCGATTTTAATCGCAGGGTACATCTCGATGCTGTTGATGCGAATATCCATCAATTTCAACGATGACATCGAGAATAACTGAATTAAGTTATGCAGGTGATTACTCTCTTCAGTCAGATCGTTATCCACAATCCATTGATTTTTGGTAATACGATCCAGAATGTTTTCGGCTTTGGTGAGTTCGGTGAAAAATTGTACACGGTATTTTTCATCAGGAACAATCAGGTATAAATCCAGAATTCGTGTCGATTCATTGATGTGTTTAATCAACTCATGGCTGTCATTAGACACACCAACACGTAAACGACTACTAACGAGTAAATTTGAACTGGTGCCTTGAAAATAGCGATTAACGAAAATACTGATGGCAAACAACACAACCGTTGTAACAACAACAATTGTAAAATAACGTTTTCTAATACTGATAGAATGGGACATGGCTCAATCGTTGGCGCTGCTTTATTATATTTCCTTATATGTTTTGTAAGTATAGTGTTAATAAACTATTAGTCAAAAGATTAAACATAATATGTTTAAATTTATTTTTTTGTGAATTAGTTATCATTTAAGTTTAGACAAGCTAAACAAATAAGCCATCACAGAAAAAATACTGTGCTGTATCGTAATGGATTTAAATTGAATAAATAAAAAAAAGAAAATAAATTAAAAATAGTGATAACGGCTTATTATCGCATCTTAGGATTCTGACCCAGCTCACCCCCCCGAGTGTGAATCAAAACCTTTAGTCGCTGTTACAAGCTGTTATCACTAGTCAACTCTATTTACAAAAGCAGTACAGTGTTGATTTGTTTTTACTTGTTTTAAAAATTAAACAAATCACGATAGCTATAACTCAGAAGAGTCTGTCGAAATTTATCCTTAAAAACATGCATTAAATGCAAGCGGTGTGAAACCTTTATGATCTATCCTTGAAGATATATGACATACGTAAAGTTGAACCTATTACGCTGTATCGCAAAAACAGTGTCGTGGCTTTGTAGGTAGAGTTTGCACTGTTAAGTAAAAACTTGCAACAATAAGAAAAAAGTGGATTATTTTAAAGTGTTCTAATTTATGACAAAATGAGTTAAACCGATGTAGCTTATGTAAAAATCAGTTAAATCAAGTAAAACGATAATTTAAGTGTTAAATAAATAATACGGGTAAAAGCCTTAGTAAATAACTACTTAATACGTTTGAATATGGCATTTTTTGATTAGAATATAAGTGGTTAATTATATAAACGTAAGACTGAACTTAATTTTATAATTTAAAGTTCAGAGATTATTAATAATTTTAACAACTATGGCACAACTTGGATAAAACTCATCATGCCATTATCGGCGTGCTCCAGAAAATGACAATGCATCACCCAGCCACCCGAGGTTGTTGCAGTCGGTACTTTCCCCGAAGCTAAAATATTACGCCCACTGGAATTAAAAGTAACCGCTAAACGAATAATGGAACGTGATTTTCCGGGTACTTCGCCCGGTCGTTTTGGTACCATTATGGTGTCTTTATATTCCAGCCGACTCGCCGGAACTGCTGCCGGATAACTCATTGTTTCATCATCTTCATAACGCGTGTCGATTAAATGAAACATAAAACCGTGTAAGTGGAAATTATGATCGCCACCGGTCAAGTTTACAATTTCAATTATCCAGGTTTCATTCGCTTTTACCTTATCTGCAATTTCTGCTGTAACAAGAGCAAAAGGTAATGGTTGATCCATAATCATTTTTTTATTAGCAGGTGACTCTGGTTGATTTGTGTCAAAAGCCGGATTCGGTTTCATAGTCGCTTTTACAAAAAATTTAATATTACCTGTCGCTTGAATCTCTGGCATTTCGGGCATGCTGTGACCAAACATTAATTTAATAATTCGTTTATTTGCGACTGCATCTGCAATATTAATTTTGGTATCAGGTCGTAAAATTTTAGGTGGGCTAAAAAAATATTGTTGATTACCTATAATATTAAAGGTCGCCAATGGCTGCCATCGATTCACACCATCCATGTGG
>JBGMQW010000009.1:0-35247 GCA_048060815.1 Thiohalomonadales bacterium
ACCACCCACACGAGGATTTTCAGTCCACTGCTCTACCGACTGAGCTATCCGGCCAATTTTCATTTAAAGTGATACTTTATAATTTGTGGATTTGACAAATTAACAGTTTAAAATTGATTCTAATTTTTATTAAAATTATTTATAAATATCAAATAGTTAGACTTATAGCTAAATACCACATTATCAGAGAATTAACATTATCTGAGCGCCGTATTAGACAGGTCGGGGCATCACAAGTCAAGGGTTTAGGGTTACTTTGTGGGGGCGACATAACCATCAACTTTGACTGATCCTTCACCAAAAAAGAACTTTTCCATCTCGGATTCCAGAAATTTTCGGTCATCCGGGTTCATTGGACTGAGGCGTTTTTCATTCATTAACATGGTTTGTTGTGCCAGCCATTGTTGCCAGGCTTCTTTTGAGACATTATCAAAAATACGTTGGCCTAGTTCACCCGGATAGGGGCTTCGGTCTAGTCCTTCGGCTTGTTTTTTTAATAATATGCATTCGACCATTCGGGACATGTTACTACTCCTATCGTTTTAAGGCTTGTTAAAAAGCGTATTTATTAGTTCTTTTACCGGTGCTGGCAAACCCAGAATATTCGGCTGCCGTGTGTTATACCAGACATAGGGGGCACTTTCCATGATAACACTTGATTGTTTTGCGTGGTTAATTTGGGCTAATTGCGGTGTTATATCAAGCTGGTAATGGCTAAATTTATGATGAATTTTAGGTAAACTTTGTATTTCAGAAATAGCGAGTCCAAGATTCTTATGGCACCACTCGGTGGATTCAGTTTCGCTTGGGCATTCCGGGAAGCTCCACAGACTACCCCATATTCCACTTGGTGGGCGTTGATAGAGCAGTACTTTACCATCCTGTTCTAATATCATCATGGTGGTGGTTTTAATAGGATAGTCCTTTTTGGGTTTTTTCCCGGGGTAGTGTGTTGGATTTCCTTGTGCAAATGCCTTACAGTTATTCTGTAAAGGACAACTATCACACGTGGGTTTACTGCGTGTGCATACCGTGGCACCCAGATCCATGATTGCCTGAGTGTAATTTGCACAGTTATTTCGCGGGGTGGCATTTTCTGATAATAACCAGAGTTTATCACCGACTTGCTTGTTGCCATACCATCCTGATACAACGTGGTAACGTGCTAATACCCGTTTTACATTGCCATCAAGAATGGCATGGGATTGATTCAATGCTTGTGCAAGAATGGCACCTGCAGTTGAGCGGCCAATACCGGGTAACGCGAGTACCTGATCAAATTGTGTCGGGAATAAGCCATGATGCTGTTGCACAATAACTTTAGCGGTTTTATGTAAATTACGTGCGCGTGCGTAATAACCTAAGCCGGTCCAAAAATGCAGAACTTCATCCTGACTGGCTCGTGCCAATTGGTGTACATCGGTAAATGCAGCCATAAATTTTTTAAAATAGGGGATAACGGTATTTACCTGGGTTTGTTGCAACATAATCTCTGAAACCCAAACCCGGTATAAGGATTGATCTTGTTGCCACGGTAAATTAAAACGACCGTGTTTTTTATACCAGTTTAAAATAACCGTACTAAATGCTGTTTCTTTCATACTGCTATTGTACGTAGTGTTTGGTAAAACGAGAAGGTAAAATTTCGACTGAATAAACTATGGGATAAATTATGGAATAGCCTTAATTCTGTTTTGTCTTGCAAGTTTTGTTGCTTGCGCCAGTTTTTCAAGTTCATTAATTGTTTCAAGGCTTTCGTCTTTGAATATACCCTTTAGAATCCACGGCCCGATTAAAGGGGGAATCCAAAAATCTGGTTCAAAGTCAGCAGCAAACACTACTCTGGTATTATTTTTTTCTGCATACACTTGCCATAAGATTTGACCGGAAATAAAATCACTTTTCTCAGGAACCAGGTGAATCATAATGTAGTTATTATCAAGTTCGGTAACTTTCTGGTATTGTACTTGCTTGGTACAAAAAAATAATACACAGCCGTAGGTTTTGACTTCAACTTCGTGTACTTTTCCTTTTGAATACATTACGACACTGCTAACGATGGTGTTATTAAGTTTATGGATATTTTTTAAATCAATTAAATGTTTATAGACATCATTTAGTTCAGCATTAATACGCATATCAATTCGGATAATATAATGGTCTTTTACTTCATCAACAAACGAAGTAATGACTTCACCAGAGCGGGCTAAGCTTACAGATTGTGATAGTATTAACGACAGATAAAAAATCTTGTTTAACTTCATGTTATTTGAATAAATCTTTCAATTTTTGCTTGAGTTTGTTTTCAATTTTTTTCTGTTCGTCTTTCATTTTGTCTTTTGCTTTTTGTTCTACTTTTTTCTGCTCATTTTTTAGTTTTTGTTTAAGCATTTCTTCATGTGCTTTTTGGAGTGTTTTAAATACTTTTGGTTTAACACTGAGATTTGTCAAAGGACCTGTGATTGGTGTTGGTATAGGTCGCTTAGTTAATAACTTTAATTCTTTATCAATATTTTTATCACCTGTTTTTAAATCTTTTTGTATAATAATATTGGCATTATAATTAACAGTATTTGTTATTAAATCGATATAACCTTTACCATTTAAATTAACATCACGTGATTCGGTAATAAAATCTCGATTATGTGCGATACCATTTTTAATTTGAAATGTACCTTTCATTATTTTAAAGACATTAGGATTATCATAACGTTCCTTTTCTAATGGCTTTTTCATAAGTTTATTTATTTCATTTTTGATACGGTATTTAACATTTAAATATTTTATTTTTGAGTCCTTGATATTAAATGATGCTGTACCATTCAGATTTTTAGTGAATTGTGAAGTAGTAATACCTTTTGTTGTTAATTTAGCTTTGGCTGTACCGTATCCTGATAGGTATTCCTTACCCATATAATCAATAAGTAGTGGCTTGAAAGATATACCACTAATGCTCTCATTGATGGTAATGATGGGGATCTTTTTTTGAACATTTAAAGTTATATCACCGCTGTATTGTCCTTGATACATTTTAGCGGATATTGGAAAAGCACGTAGAATGCCATTTTTTACTAACAAATTTAATTTTATATCACTGGATTGTAGTTTAGATACAATCGCTTTTCCTAAAGTGAGACCACCTTTAACATCAAGTGTCCGTAATAAGTCGACGGGTAAACTTATTGCTGTATCTACATTATTTTTTGATGATGCTGAGGCTGATACTGATGGTGTTTTTGGGGTAGCTTTTTTAGAAATATTTTTTGATTCTTTTTCTGGTAAAGGTAGATAACGATCCACATTAATATCATCAAGATGTAATTTAAAGCTTATTTGTGGTTTACTGAAATTGGCAAGTGATAAATTACCTTTTAATGTAGTGTCATCAAATTTTAATGATAGTGTTGGTATTGTTACTTTATCTGAATTTGCTACTAGTGACATATCCAGTTTTGCTTTCTTTAATACATTTTTGTCGCTCATTTCAGGTAAAGTTATTTGTAATTTTTTTAAAATATTTTTTGGACTAAATTCAACTGTTGATAAATTTCCTGAAACATTTATGTCACTTAAAATGTTTGTTGCTTTAAAGGAGCCATTAAACACCAAATCTAATACCGAAATATTTAATTTTGAAACAGATGCAGTTTGATTTTTAAGGTTTGCTGTTATTTCATCTACCAATAAATTTAAATTTATATCGTTTGGTTTTTGAAATTTTCGATTTAATTTTTGTTGTAATTTTAATTCATGAATAACAACTTTTTGACTATTTGTATCAAATAACACATTTGCTGATAAACTGGTTTTTCCAGATAATTCCGGGTGGTTGGCTTTAAATGAAAACTGGATATCGATATTTGTCGGGGTATTGTCAGCGATAACGCCAGTAGTGAAATTAACATTTTTTAATTCGTAATTTTGATCAAGCTGCTTGTTATTCCAATTTATATTGGCCTCGACTAATTCAATTCCTGCAATGGCAGGCAAAATAGTAGTTGTAGTTGAATCTTTTTTTGAGCTATCTGATTTCGATATTTTTGTATCGGACTTTTGTTGTGATGCCTGTGTATTTTGTTCTGATTTTTTAATTAAGTCTTGCCAGTTTGTGATGCCTTGCTGGTTTTTTTCCAGTGTTAAATTAAGCCCGGTAAGTACAATTTTATCGATTTCCACTTTACTACTAAGCAGCGGCATTAGTTTAATACGAACATCAGCTGATTTAATTTTTGCAAATGGTTTTTTTGAAAAACCCTTGATTTTGCTATTGCTTAATTGTAATTCACCCAGGCTTAATCCAAGCCAGGGAAATATCGAGTAATTAATTTCACCATTTATCGTTAAAGTTCGGCCCGTTTGGTTTTTAACCAGGTTACTGATTTCTTGCTTGTAGTCATTGGGATCAATAACCAATGTTATGATGAATGGCGTTAGAATCAATAGTAAAAGGACGAAAACAAAAACAAAACTGATTATTTTAATGGGTTTTTTCATGATTTTATACGATTTGTAAATGTTAAGTTGTACTAATATGGACTTTAAAATGGACACTGTATTGTAACAATGGATAACTGAATTTAATATGATATAGATTAGTTAACACTAATAATCTTAAATATTTCAGGATGTTTTACTATTATAAATAAAAGTTATTACTGATACATTGCGTCAATTTGTTTGGTATATTTTTTAATTATTACGGCACGTTTTATTTTTAGAGTTGGTGTCATCATGCCATTTTCAATTGTCCATGGTTTAAATAAAACTGTTATACGCCGGATTTTAGCATATCCAGGAAAGTCGCGTAATTGCTGAGTAATTTTTTTTTGTAATACGGATTGCACATTTCGAGCCCGAAAATCTTTACTTGAATTTTCTTTTAAATTGAATTGTTTTGCTAGTTCGGTCATGGTTTCACTGTTTAGAACAACCAGGGCTGACAAATAAGCTCGACCTTCACCAATAATGAGTGCCTGTTCAAAAAAAGGATGAATCGTTATGGCTGATTCCATATCGGAAGGCGGTACTTTTTCACCATTGGATAATACCAGGATATCTTTAATTCTACCGGTGATATAAATATGTTCATTTTCAATTTTAACAACGTCCCCGGTTTGCAACCAACCGTCTTCACTTAAAATTTCTTTAGTGGCAGTTTCATTTTTCCAATACCCTAGCATATTTCCCGGGCTGCGAACGAGTAATTGGTTTTTAGCATCGATTTTAACGTCAATACCCGGTAACGCAATACCAACACTGGCGGGATCATTTTGGTTAGTTTTATTCGCACTAATAATCGGACTTGTTTCCGTCATGCCATAACCTTGTAGTAAATTTAGTCCCATGCTGATAAAAACTTTTGCAACTGATGCTGGCAAAGCTGCACCACCGCTGGCGGCTAAAACTAACTCGCCACCTAAACGTTGTCTTAACTTATTTGCAACCAGTTTATCCAACATCGGCCATAGTGCTTGAGTTGGATGCCAACCCGCCTTGCCTTGTTGCATTAAGAAGCGGTGCCAACCAATTGCGATTGTTCTGTTAAATAAAATGCGTTTGATAAGCGATTGTTTGGTAAGGTTTTGATAAATTTTAATGTATATACGTTCGAAAATCCGGGGAACTGCTATCAGATAATTGGGTTTCAAATTTATCATATCATCTGCAAGCCCTTGAATTGATCTGGAATAAGCAATGACACAACCACACATCATCGGGATATAATAGCCCACTGTGCGTTCAAACATGTGTGATAACGGTAAAAAAGATAAAAATAATTGATCAGGTTTGACTTCTAAAGTATTTAAAGCGGCTTCAGCATCAAATAAAATATTACGATGACTTAACATTACCCCTTTTGGTTTTCCTGTTGTTCCGGAGGTGTACACGATTGTTGCCAGTTCGTCTGGTTTTCCTGTTCGTTGTTTTAATTCGGCAGGTTCTTTTGAAAGCCAACTATTGGCATAGTGTATTAAATCCTCATCAGGATCAGTGCTAATAAAATTAGGGTAGTCATCAAGTACTATAATGGCTTTGAGTAAGTTAACACATTCAGGTTCGGCTTCTTTAATTTGTTGCCATTTTAATGCATCTTGAATAAACAGTAATTTAACCTCAGCATCTTGTAGAATATATGCTGCGTTGTCAGGACGATCATCGACATAAAGTGGTACAACTACTAAACCCAAGCCAAGCGTAGCGTGTTCAATGGCGACCCATTCAGGACTATTACGTAGTAATATTGCAATTTTATCACCGGGATTGAGATCCAGTGCCAGTGCTGTTATTGATTGCTGCCAACGAGCAACCATTTCAGCCATATTCGACCAACTTAAATCCTGCCATTTTTTGGCATCACGTAAATAACGGCGATAGGCTGTTTTATTGGGGCTAAGTTGTACTCGATTCCGAAACAGGCCATCCAGTGTTTGGGCAGTATCAGCAGTGATATAATCTACGAGCTTATTCATTTGATTATTAGCGCCTTTTTTATTATTTTACGTTGCTATTTCACTCTATTTTAGTACATTACACCCTTGTGAATAGTAGAATGATAATGTTAATCTCGTTAAACAGCTAGTATTTTATTATATATATTTCAGTAGTTTAGCTTTAGTAATTATTTAATACAAAGTAGGAATAAACATGAATATTATAGTCAATGGTGAAAGTAAAAATGTTGGTGAAAACTATTCAACGGCGCAATTAATCGTTGATATGGGTTTGGGTGAAACACGTGTCGCGCTTGAGCTTAATATGGAGATTGTGCCACGCAGTAATTACGCTCAAACTTTTATCACAGATGGTGATAAAATTGAGATCGTTCGTGCTATTGGTGGTGGTTAGTTAGTAGTCAGTCACTAACAGCAATTATAAACCGGTTTTAAATTATCGTTACATAGGATTTAAATACAACATGAATACTGCAACAACTCATATGCACGCTAAAACAACTCATCAGGATGATTCTTTGGTCATCGACGGTGTTACATATTCTTCGCGCTTATTAGTGGGGTCAGGGAAATATAAAGATTTAACAGAAACCAAATTGGCGACTGAAGCCAGTGGCGCAGAAATTATCACCGTTGCAATTCGTCGTACCAATATTGGTCAGGATCCAAATGAACCGAATTTACTGGATGTGGTGCCAATGGATAAATATACCATTTTGCCCAATACCGCGGGTTGTTATACAGCTGATGATGCCATTCGGACATGTCGTTTAGCACGAGAATTACTGGATGGCCATAGTTTGGTAAAACTTGAAGTATTGGGCGATAAAAAAACCTTGTTTCCGGATATTACAGAAACGTTAAAAGCGGCTGAAGTTTTAATTAAAGAAGATTTTAAAGTGATGGTTTATACTACTGATGATCCGATCACCGCAAAAAAACTGGAAGACATGGGTTGTGTTGCAGTAATGCCTTTGGCAGCACCAATTGGATCCGGTCTCGGTATTCGTAACCCCTATAATATAAAATTAATTATTGAAAACGCTAATGTACCAATTTTGGTTGATGCCGGAGTCGGCACCGCATCGGATGCTGCAGTTGCCATGGAACTAGGATGTGATGGTGTGTTGATGAACACTGCAATTGCAGGTGCACAAAATCCAATTCTAATGGCTTCCGCAATGAAAAAAGCCATCGAAGCAGGACGTGAAGCTTATCTGGCCGGGCGTATGCCACGAAAATTATATGCGAGTGCTTCATCACCGATAGATGGGACTTTTTTTTAGATTGTTTTGAACCGCCAAGACGCCAAGAGCGCCAAGAAAGAAAATAAATAATTATCTGTAATTAGTAAATTTATTTGGCTTTTAAAAACTAAAATGATTTTCCTTGGCACTCTTGGCGTCTTGGCGGTTCAAAAATAATGACAGCATATAAGAATCAACAAGGCCAGTTTTTACGACGTATTAAAAGTTATGTACGTCGTGAAGGTCGTCTAACTGCATCTCAAGCTCGTGCGATGGACGAGTTATACCCAAAGTTCGGAATCGAATATCAAAAAAACCAACTTGACCTAGAGGTTGAGTTTGGTCGAACAGCGGCTTGTTTTCTAGATATTGGTTTTGGTACAGGTACCAGCATGGTGCACATGGCTGCGTTAAACCCTGAGAATGATTATATTGGGGTTGAAGTACACCGACCGGGTGTGGGTAGTTTATTATTGCAAATTGAAAAAAATAATTATTCGAATGTTCGTGTTATTTGTTTTGATGTTATGGATGTGCTTCATAATATGATACCGGATGAATCGCTTTCAGGTGCGTTTTTATTTTTTCCTGATCCATGGCATAAACGCAAGCATCATAAACGTCGTTTGGTACAAGAAAATTTTATACAGTTATTACACAAAAAATTAGTTCCGGGTGGATTTTTTCACATGGCAACAGATTGGAAACATTATGCAGTACATATGATGAAAGAAATGAGTCTGGCAAATGGATTTGAAAATAAAATCGGTGCAAATGAATATTCAGAACGACCAGACTATCGACCCATTACTAAATTTGAACAACGGGGCACGCGCCTGGGTCATGGTGTTTGGGATTTGATTTTTATAAAAAACTCATAACATTATAATTACGAATATTATTTAAATTTCTGTAGTAACTCCCTACATAATTACTGTAGTTTTATTTGTAATGTTTTATCAAGCCAAATTTTCTACGTTTGAATTATGGATTCACAATTTTAACCCTGTATTTAAATAATTGAATAGAATCATTCAGTTTATAAAATTAACTTCAAGTGATTTCTAAATCTTTAATAATAAAATCATATTACACATTTATTTAAATATTTAATATTATTTTGAACGTGTGATTTTATCGATAAAATTTTGATTATATTATCTATTTCCTCCTGATTTAGTCAGTTAAAATATTTTTTAAAATAATTCTTTTTACACTGGATCTATTTTTTTTATCGCCTATACATTAACTCTGCGCGTTAAACGCGAAATGACTTGGGAAGTCATTAAATATAAATGTAAGGATAAAATAAGTCGTAGTTACAACAAGAGGAAGAATTATGAAACGTCGTGATTTTTTGAAATTTGGTGTTACTGCCAGTGCTGCAGGCGCAACAGCAGGTTTAATAGGAGGTAGTGTTCTGTTTAATAGAGCACAAGCAGCAACGTTAGGAGTAGGATTATCTGATCCAGCGCTACAAGATTTATTTACACAACCAGCAATTAATATACTTGCTCCAAATTTTAAGTATCAATTAAAACCAGGTAATATATTTGATGTGTCGATGCAACAAGCGATGCAGATGACAGGGTTAAAAAATTCTGCCGGTGTACCATTATCTACTACAATATGGGGTTATAGTGACAGTGGTACGCAAGCATCATGGCCAGGTAAAACATTTGAAGTTCAAAGTAATCAACCTGTTACTGTTAACTGGTCAAATGAATTACGGGATGCATCAGGTTCACCTTTACCACATCTTCTTCCTGTCGATGAATCTGTGCATTGGTGTTATTCGCTCCCGGGTTATGAAGGAGTTAATATCAGTACCGATGGTGTCCCCCTGGTAACACATTTACATGGCGGGCATAATGATCCGGCTGTTGACGGTAATCCTGAATATTTTACCGGGACTACAGTAGCAAGTCGTGGCCCACGTTGGGTCAGTAACAGTTACGTTTATGACAATAGTCAGGATGCGGGTACTTTATGGTATCACGATCATGCTTTAGGAATTACCCGCTTAAATGTTTACGCGGGCCTTGCAGGTTTTTATATTATTCGTGATGCACTGGACACAGGATTACACAGCAACCCACTAAATTTACCTGCAGAACAATACGAACATGCCTATTGTATTCAGGATCGTATGTTTAGAGATAATGGTGAATTATTTTATCCGGCATTTGCAGGTGATCCAGCATGGGATGATTTCATTACGGATGAAGGTGCAACACCGCCTATTCCCGGTGGTCCATCTGCGTTAGCGGAGTTTTTCGGTGATCACATGGTGGTTAATGGTAAACTTTGGCCAAAAGCAAATGTTGAACCTCGACCTTATCGTCTGAGGTTTTTAAATGGTTGTGATAGTCGTTTTATGCGTCTACGTTTGCGTGAAGTGCCAGCAGGAGCAACTGATTTAACATTAGCTGGGGTACCGCGTGAATTTTATGTGGTCGGATCCGATCAAGGTTTCTTGAAAAAATCAGCATTTGTTACCGAAGTGGATTTGTTACCAGGAGAGCGTATTGATCTTGTTTTTAATTTCGCAAACGTCACAGCTGGTTCACGTGTTATTATAGAAAATATTTTAGGAGATTCCCCTTTCGGTGGTACATTACCAACACCGGATGATTTATACCCTGATCGTCGAACGGATAGAGTAATGGCATTTGATGTGAATGTTCCATTAGATGAAACTATTCCTATTTTATTCCCTGGACCACTAACGGGGGTGACTTTTCAAGGCGTACCTCAACCTCCTGTCCGTACACGTAAATTGGCCTTATTTGAAGGTACTGATCAATATGGACGTTTAATGCCGATGCTGGGTAGCGCGGAACCAGTAACGGATGTTACGGGTACTACTGTTAATGGTTCAATGATTTGGTCTGCACCCATTACAGAGAATCCTGCCGTAGGTGATACCGAAATTTGGGAAATCTATAATGCCACCGGTGACGCTCATCCAATTCACGTGCATTTAGTCCGATTTGAAATTCTGGGTCGTAGTAGATTTACAGCAACTTCGGTTGAACAACCCATTGTTACTCATAATGGCGGTATTGGTGTAGGATTTCGATTGGAAAATATTGCTGTTGGAGCCAATCGACCTCTGCTTGAAGCGGAACAAGGGCCAAAAGACATGGTATTGAGTAATCCTGGAGAAGTGATTCGTATCAAAATGGTATTTGATAAAGCAGGGCGTTACATTTGGCATTGTCATATTCTGTCTCATGAAGATCATGAAATGATGCGCCCATTTCACGTCGGGCCAGGGCCATTTTAGATTGTAGTATCGTAATTAAAGCGGAACGGCAGCAATGTCGTTTCGTTTTAAAAGACAGGTATTTTTGCCGCAAAGGTGAAAAGAACGCAAAGACGAATCTTATAAAGTAAGATTAGACACCTTTGCGGCTAAATTTTTTACTTTTTAGGCCACAACCACGCGGCCCCGCGCACACCACTGGAATCACCATACTTTGGTGCAACAAGTTTGGTGGCAACGTGATCCGAGAATACATATTCGTGCCAAATCTTTGGTACATTGTTATAGAGTCGCGAAACATTTGACATGCCACCACCCAAAACTATGACATTCGGATCAATAATGTTAATTACACTGGCTAATGCTTTTGCCATACGCCGTTCATATCGTTCCAGGCTGGCGAGTGCTCCTTTATTACCTTGTGTTGCTGCATTAATAATATCAGGAGATGATAAGGTTTGACTGGTGATAAGTTTATGATCTCGTTCAAAACCGGTACCTGATAGATAAATCTCGATACAATCCAGTTTACCGCAATAACATTCTGCAATATTACGTTCATTATCTTCAGGCCATGGTAGTGGGTTGTGTCCCCATTCTCCACCGATGGCATTAATACCGGTGAGTATATTTCCATTTATAACGATGCCTCCACCGGTACCAGTGCCTATAATGACACCAAAGACAATATCGGCTCCAGCTGCAGCACCATCAGTTGCTTCTGACATCGCAAAACAATTTGCATCATTCGTAATTCGAACTTCACGATTTAATTTATCGGATAGATCTGTTTGTAAAGGGCGACCAATCAACCAGGTCGAGTTTGCATTTTTTACTAGACCAGTAGCAGGGGATATAGCACCAGGGATGCCCATGCCAACAGTTCCGGTTGCTTTTGTATGTTGCTCAATTTTATTAATCAATTCTACTACTGATAAAACGGTAGCATCATAATCATACTGTGGTGTTGGCACTCGTTCGCGGAACAATTCATTGCCGTTATCATCGAGAGCAATCCCTTCAATTTTAGTGCCACCTAGGTCAATCCCAATTCGCATATTTCCATTCTCTTATAATATTTAATTAATAATAAGATATAAAAATCGATTCGTCGTGTAATTAGTTAAAATAAATTATTCCAGTAATTCTGTGTCATTATGTTGATAAGGTGGACAACAAACACACAATAGGTGTAATGGTCCATCTCCAATATTCTCTATACAGTGACTTGTACCGGCAGATATACTAATTGAATCACCAGCTTTAACTTCAAAATTGGATTCTGCTAATGTCATTAACCCGACACCTTTGGTTATGTGATAAATTTCTTCTGTTTTATGGTGTCGGTGTAACAGGGTTTTACTGTTTTTTTCAACAATGGCTTCAGCTAAACTAGTATTACTGATATTGTGAAAATTTGGGTGTAATAATTCACGAATTATAGAATTATCTTTTGTTTTAAAAGCAACAATATTTTTATATTCAGTAAAAGAATTTTTAGATTGGTCATTCATTTTCTTGTTCCGTAGTTACTTGTTCTAGATTACCGTCATTATCTGCATTTACAGTAAATTTTATAGGCTGACAACAAATATAGCAATCTTCGATATATTGTTGTGACTCAACTGAACAATCTATCTGAGTTTCAAAATTTTCGCCACAATATGGGCAAGAAATTGTTTCAAGAATTAACATTACTGTGTGTCCTATTTTGTTGCGAGTCAATAGGTAAGGATTTTGAAGTGGTGTAGCCGATGGTCACAGTAGTAATTTGTTCGTACACACACATTTAAAATTCCACAAAATTTAATTTCAATCAGGCACAAATAAAGCCATTAGATCATTTAAATAACGTTTGCCCTTTTCAGTCGGTTGTATTCTTTTAATATCACGGATAATTAATTGTTTATCTTCAGCTTCATTTAATACACTGTCAATCAAATTTACCTGACATCCGGTATGGCGGTTAAATATTTCAATTTCAAAACCATTTGTTAAACGTAATGCATTCATCATAAATTCCAGGCCAATATCTTTACGGCTAAGTATTTGCGAACCACCAATGTGTTGGTTTTGATTGACTTTTTCCATATAATCCCGGGGATTTTTCACGCGCCATTCGCGGTTAATATTTTGTTGCTGAGCATTACTGATTTTACTATGGGCTCCGGCACCAATCCCGAGATAATCACCGAAATTCCAATAATTCAGATTATGTTTGCATTGGTAGTTTTCGATTGAATAGGCGGATATTTCATAATGTTTGAAATTGTGTTTTGCTAAAATATCCTGGCACTTTTGTTGCATTTCCCAACTATCATCCTCATTTGGTAACACCGGTGGTTTAGTAAAAAAATAGGTATTGGGTTCTATGGTGAGTTGATAATGTGAAATATGTGTAGGTTGAGTATCAATTGCAGTTTGTATATCTGATAAGGCTTGTTTAATATTTTGTCCTGGTAAACCATACATGAGATCCAGGTTAATACTATTGAAATTTGCTTTTAAAGCTGTTTCTATTGCGATTATCGCTTGATTTTTATCATGTATTCGACCGAGTGACTGTAAATGCTCATTATTAAAACTTTGCACACCAATTGATAATCGATTAATTCCAGCATCTTTAAATTCCTTGAATTTTTCAGTATTCGAACCAAAATCAAATGTTCCTGGATTTGCTTCCATGGTAATTTCAATCTCAGGACGAATAGCAAGCAGTGAGCGTAATTGTAATAACAATCGATCCATCGATTCTGGTGAAAATAAACTTGGAGTGCCACCTCCCATAAAAACTGAATGAATTGTTCTCCCCCAAATAGTGGGTAAAACAAGTTCAACGTCTTTTAAAAGGCAATCGATATAACGTATTTCGTCAAAATCAGATTTTTGTTCATGAGAATTGAAATCACAATACGGACATTTTTTTACACACCACGGGAAATGAATGTAAAGTGATAATGGTGGTAAAGTAGTGAATTGGATCATAATATAAAAGTTGAGTATTTGATTTGTAACTTTTAAATTTTTTAAACCGCAGAGGACGTAGAGGTTCGCTGAGAACCAATATTATGAAGTAATATTAGAGACCTTTAAATGTTTTTCTCTGCGTACCTCTGCGGTTAATAATTTTCGAATATAATACTTATATTTACCCTGAATTGTTACTTTTATTTTTTAGTTACAAGTTGATCAACTTGTTCTTTTAAACTAGCAGCAGAAGCAAAAAATTCATTACTACCAAGAATTTTACTCAATATAAAATCAGGTGATTTTATTGACTTTGAATAAACTAGTTGCGTACTGTAATCTGGTTTATTTAAAAACTGACTTAAATGCACGATAAAGTTTATTGAACCTGCTGTTAATAATGCTGCAATTAACATTTTCTTTTTACGAAGAGTACTGCTAAAACTTAAATGGCCATAAATTAATGTTGTGGAAAAAATTAGTGTTGATAGTGCAAGTACCCACCAGGAAAAATTAACTAATGAAAATGAAAATTCGATGTTTTCACTAATTACTTCGATTAGTGTTAAAGTAAAAATAAGTAGACATATAATAACAGCATGAAATGTAAAATAAAAACGATGAGTAACGACTTTACTTGCGATAGACCAAAATCCTGCCCATACTGAAAATAAAAAATACATTACTACAATACTGTACATTGTTGTTTTAATGCTTACTTCACCTGTTTCGGCAAGATATTCATCAAGAAATAATAATAAACCAGTAAGCAACCAGACAAATAAAAATGAATAAAAATTAGTGGTTAGCATACTTAGTTTGCTTGGTGTGCTCCTTTGAATTGCAGTTTCTTTAACCGCATAATCCAGACTTCGAAATCGTATGTCTGTATGACCAATACGAATTCGTAAATTATCATTTATGATCAAATTCTCGTGTTGTTTTAATGGTGCAGTGCTAAATAAACCATTTTCGGAGCCATTATCCATAACATAAAATAAATAATCGACATTGCTATCAATTTTAAGATGCACCGGAGATATAAAAGGATCATCAATAATAATATCATTGTTATAGGACCGTCCAATTGTAAATGGATATTTATCTATACGAGTACGTTGCCGTACTTTTCCAAAGCGATCCAGAATTTCAATTATAAACGGTGCTTGAAGGCCTAAGGATTCTTCCATTTAAATGCCTCCAAATAGGAATGTGTAAATGAAATGGCGTTTTCATAACTGACACCGGATAATGATAATGTTGTTTGTAAACTATTGTCATCACTATTTAATGTGATTGCATGTAGAATAACATCATATAGACCAATTATTTTTTTGTAGGTTCTCATGCATAAAGCAGTTTTAAATAAAATCGAATTACTTTTTACAAAGTCGGTTTTACAACGAAATTCTGTCATATCTTCTTTACGACCCGAGAATGAAAATTCGGGAGCTGAATAAAACTCTTGTAACAATGCGCGAAACTGATATCGATTCATTTTAGATGTGTGAATATAATGATGAGTATATTGAATTTCACCGGTATCAAAACCCCGGCTAATATAAATATTGTTTTTCGTTGAACAAGTTCGACTACTTGATTGATAGGGAAGATCTTCATTATCAGTTGAGTCACCCCAGCAAGTAATATAGGATGATAACTTGTCAGGAACTGTAAATTGAGCTAATTGAATAGTATTGATAGGTGATTCAATTATTTGCTTCATGTACTGATTTTGATTATCCATTAATTGTTTTGTAATATCGGCTATAAAATTACTGCTTTTTGTCTGTTTTTTTATAATCTCTGCAACATATTTAACCGGAACTAAAAAACCAATTTGATTTCCTGCTGTTGCGACATTAACACCAATGATTTCTCCTTTATCAGTGATTGATGGACCGCCACTCATTCCAGGATTAATTGAGCTGGTTAATAATATTCGTTCATGCACAGTATCATCGGTAAAACCGTTATATGTTCCTTCTACAATAGTCATGCCCAAATCATGTGGGTTTCCTAGAGAATATATTCGTTGGCCTTTTTTTGCCTTTGTCGATAATAATTCAAAATAGGGAGTTGCTATTTTATTTTCCGGATTTTCAATATTAAGTAAGGCCAAATCATGAACAACATCTACATTAATTAATGTAGCCAAAATTAATTTACCATCACTAGTTTCAACTTCAATACGATATTGTTCGGGACGATATACTATTCGTTCAATAACATGGTAGTTGGTAATAATAAAGCCAGAGCTATTAATATAAAAGCCGCTACCAATGGTAGATTTTGCATCAGTTGATTTATCAATTATACGGATTTGTAATAAGCGATTTTTATATTCTTTAAATATATCCTGGGTAGATGCATGGCTGATATTTAATATAAATGTACTAACTAATATTATAATAAACTGAGTAATAATAATTTTATTTATTTTTTTTAGCATTTATAAATCACCAAAAAATGTAATTAATTTTTTGAGAGCCTGCCCTCGGTGAGATAATGTATTTTTTGTGTCGGCAGGTAATTGAGCTGATGTACAGTTAAAGTCTTTTACATAAAAAACAGGATCATATCCAAAACCATTTTCGCCTTCAGGTAGTTCAGTGATGGTACCTTGCCAGGTGCCATGAGCGATAAATGGAGTTGGGTCGTTAGCGTGTCTCATAAAAACCATCAAGCATTGAAATCGAGCTGAACGTTTTTCTGTTGGTACATCTTTTAATGCCAATAGCATTTTATCTAAATTGTCTTTATCACTGGCACCTACTCCAGAATATCGAGCAGAATAAATTCCAGGTGCACCATTGAGGAAA
The DNA here is from genome assembly GCA_048060815.1 of Thiohalomonadales bacterium. Taxonomy (GTDB): domain Bacteria; phylum Pseudomonadota; class Gammaproteobacteria; order UBA6429; family Thiohalophilaceae; genus CAYQUC01. The sequence goes on from JBGMQW010000009.1 coordinate 16,757, forward strand.
TCGACCTCAATGCCTGAGTCGTCAGCAATTGCGGGTAATCCAGTTACTTTTGAAGCATGCCGTGCCTTTAAAATGGCATTTTCTACAAATGTTAATCCGGTCTCTTCTATTTCAGAAACATTATAGTCGGATTGAGGCACAATCTCTAATTCGAGATTCTTCACCATTTGTGATATTTCTCGAACTTTACCCTGATTATTACTCGCGAGCACTATTTTACTGTTTTTCATTTTAACTGGACAGTGCTTGTGTTTGTTTCTCTATTAACTCTAATATACCTTTTTTAGCAACGGCCAGTAATTTTACCAGCTGGTCTTCAGTAAAAGCAGTCCCTTCGGCAGTTCCCTGAATTTCAATAAAATGATTATCATTATTCATAATGACATTCATATCGGTTTCACAGTTAGAGTCTTCATCATAGTCTAAATCAAGCACGGCTTCATTTTTGTAAATTCCAACAGAGATAGCGGCTATCTGGTTAATCAGTGGATTTTCTTTAATAACTTTTTTATTTAATAAATAATTAATAGCATCAACCAGAGCAACATAAGCTCCGGTTATGGATGCAGTCCGTGTACCACCATCTGCTTGAATAACGTCACAGTCAATTGTTATACTATTTTCACCTAATTTTTTTAAATCAACCGCCGCGCGTAGTGAGCGACCGATTAATCGCTGGATTTCAACTGTTCGACCACCTTGTTTACCTCGTGCAGCTTCACGTCCCATTCGGCTACCAGTGGAGCGGGGTAACATTCCATATTCAGCAGTAATCCAGCCTTGATTCTTACCACGTAAAAATCCCGGGACTCGTTCTTCGACTGATGCTGTGCATAATACTTTGGTATCTCCACATTCTATTAATACAGAACCTTCCGCATGTTTGGTATAGTTTCGGGTGATTTTAATTTCTCGTAATTGATCTAAAGCACGACCACTGGGACGCATAGTTATTTCCTTAATTATTTTAAAGGGGTCAGAGCCCTTAAATATTGAGTGTAATTCCTCAAAAACAGGTCGTTATTCGTTTAAGGGCTCTGACCCCTTTAAAATAAAACGACTTTAAATTTTAATCTATTTCATGTTTATATTCTGCGAGAACATCTTCTATGTTTCGAATGGCGAGATCCAGTTCATAGACTTTTTCTTTTTCTTCTTGTTGTTTTTCGATTTTTTCTTCTTCGTCATGTAAACCTTTGGTAAGGGCATTAATTCGAATTGCGATAGCACTGGTATTATCGGCATGTGGGGCACTTGTTTGCAATGCTTGTGTGGTTAATTTTGTTAAACCGCGTTCGATTTCCATACCACATAAAACTTCACCTATAACGGCATCATCAAGCGGTTCCCATAATCCATCAGTGCATAGTAATAAAATATCACCTTTTAATAATGGTACTTCTGCACTAACATCAATGGTTGGCATTACCTGCATGTGCCCGATGCATTGCGTTATATAACCGCGCATAGGGTGGCCTTGTCGTTTGTCGATACTAATTTTTCCCCGTTGGTATAATTCCTCAACATACGAATGATCTTTTGTTCGATATAGTGATAACCCTTCACGAAACAAATAAAAACGACTGTCACCAACATGAGCCCAATAAGCTTTATCATCCTGGATCAAGCATAAAACTGCGGTGGTTCCGGGTTCGATAGTGGGTTGTTGGTTTTTCCCCATAGTGGTGACAGCATTATGGGATACTCGTAATAAGTTGGTCAGGTAGCGTTTAGGATCTTCAATGGGGGTTGAAGAAGACTCAAAAATATTTGTAACGGTATCGATCAAGGTTTGTGCTGCCAGGTCACCACCTTTTTTACCACCGATGCCGTCAGCAAGAACTAATAAAATACAATTATCTGTCTCCAAAACAGTAATTCTATCCTGGTTATATTTTCGATCACCCTGTTGATTTGTTTTTGTTATTGTATATTGCATTATGTTTGTATCCTACATGAAAAAAAAACGACTTTTAGATCGTTGTTTCTCTTCCTTTTGCCAATCTTTTTTGTTTAATTTTATGAATATTTGTTCCAGATTTTGTGGTCGTAATAATGGATCGACCTCCATTGCCCAATCAATTGTTTCCAGTAAATTTTGGGTATACAATTTTTTAAATGCTTGTGTGGCAGGTTTCAAGGTATCTCGTTCACGACGAGTTATCGATGATATAGGTTGTTTACCTTCGATGCAGGTACGCATGGTAGCACCTAAAGCATATATGTCGGTCCATGGTCCCACATAACCACCTGGATCCAGTTGTTCAATGGGTGAATATCCGGGTGTAATTACCTGTGTTGTTTGATCTTGTCGTGAGTGCATCATTTCATGGACTGCACCAAAATCGAGTAATAATGGATTACCACCTTGTCTGATATGAATATTTCCCGGTTTAATATCCAGATGCAATAAACCTTGTGAATGAATTTTTTGAAGTCCGAGCATTAGTGGCATAAAAACGGTTCGAATTAATTCTTCACTGAGATTTTTTCGATGTTTTTTGATGTAAGCATGAAGGTTGGAACCTTCTTCATAATCCATCACCATATATACAGTGCCATTGCCACGAAAAAAATTAGTTACGTTAACTATGTTCGGGTGTTTTAAATTAGCAAGGGTACTGGCTTCTTGAAAAAACAAACGTCGACCGTGTATGAAACGTTCGCTATTTTTATCGGAATTTGCAGTGATTAAAAAATTAGGTGCTCGTGTCGCAAGCTTGTTTGGCATGTATTCTTTAATAACAACTCTTTTGCTATAACCCTTGTAACCAATTTCATTTGCTAAATAAACCACACTGAAACCACCACCACCTAATACCGACAGGATCTCGTAATTATCTATTTTAGTGCCGTCTGGTAGGGGTTTGTTCAAATCAAAATCTCTTAAAACGCATATAGTTTCTTAATATTAACATTCCTTTGTTGTAATAAGCTTATCACAGCTCTTTTTGTTGTTCACGTTATGAAATTAACTGCATCGATCGTTATAAATAAATTCATTTGGGTAATTAAATTAATACAATGATATAGTTATATTTCTGTCGGTATAATTAGTATAGATTAAACCGGGATGAATCAGTTGACGGCTTCATATATTTATTAAGTGCATGAATATCAACAGCATATAACTAGATGGCAGTCTGTAGTGTCCACCATTAAAGCCATTTTTTTAATAGACCAGTCGAATATTTACAGATTATTCTGTGTTGCGGTCAGCTGCCTAATCAAGTGCCCGACAGACATCCCATCGGGCTTCAACAACAACATAACGGGTTATAAAGTATGGTATTGAGTATGACAGCATTTGCGCGTCGGGAAATAAGCGCAAACTGGGGAACGATGACCCTGGAATTACGTTCAGTAAATCACCGATTTCTTGAAATGAATTTACGATTACCCGAGGAACTAAGAAGTATCGAAGCTAAGATTCGAGAGCAGGTATCAAAGCAACTTCGGCGTGGTAAGATTGATGTTTCGTTACGTTTTCAGTCAACAGAGAATAATAATAATAATAACATTATTTTAGATAAGGGATTAGTTAAAAAAGTCATTTCGAGCTGTCAGGAAATTGATAAAATGATAGATAATCCTGCAATATTGAATTCATTAGAGATATTACGTTGGCCGGGGGTCATAACCACAGCAGAAACAGATAATAACGAATTACAAAAAGCATTTATGTCACTACTGGATTCAGCATTAGGTGATTTAATTGAAAATCGACAACGTGAAGGCTCAAAGTTAGAGGCAATAATTCGTACTCGCTGTGAAAAAATGGCGATTATAGTAGCTGATGTACGTTTACGGTTACCTGAAGTAAATAAACTGGTTCGTGATAAAATCTTAGCTAAATTAAAAGACAGTGAACTCGAACTGGATGAAAATCGCTTTGCTCAGGAAGTGGCTTATATGGTCCAAAAAATGGATGTAGACGAAGAAATGGATCGTCTTTCGACTCATATTGTTGAAGTAGAGCGGGTACTAACTGAAGAAAAAGCAATAGGCCGACGACTTGATTTCTTAATGCAGGAACTTAATCGTGAAGCAAATACCCTTGGGTCAAAATCGGCTGATACCAAAACGACTAATTTTTCTGTCGAACTAAAAGTCTTGATTGAACAGATACGTGAGCAAGTCCAGAATATCGAATAATCTTGAGAGTGAAAAGGTACCTGGAGAAACAATATTGACTCAATAAATGATTTAAAACTCTGTGATTTAAATAAAGGAATTAATGAAGTGAGTACTAACAAGCGAACTACAGGTTCATTATTTGTGATTGCAGCCCCCTCGGGTGCAGGTAAAACAAGTTTAATTGCAGCATTATTGGAACAAAGAAATACTATCCAATTGAGTATTTCACATACTACCCGACAACCACGACCGGGTGAGCTTGATGGCGTACACTATCATTTCACAGCTAAAGATAGATTTATGGAAATGATAGAAAGTGATGATTTTATGGAATATGCGCAAGTTTTTGCTAATTTTTATGGAACTTCACGACAATCACTCGAGCAGCAACTGGCTACAGGTAATGATATTATACTCGAAATAGACTGGCAGGGTGCTAGACAAGTTAAAAAAGTAATTCCTGAAAGCGTTGGAATTTTCATACTACCGCCTTCTAAACAGGCACTTCATGAACGACTAACAGGACGCGGTCAAGATGCTGAAACTGTGATAGCTCGAAGAATGGCCGATGCCGTTAGTGAAATGAGCCATTATCATGAATTTGACTATTTATTAATTAATGATGATTTTGAACAAACCTTAGCTGAGTTGGAGCTGGTTATTCAGTCGCAAAAATACCGAATGTTTGTGCAAAAGCTGAATTTATCCAATAAATTGGCAGATTTGGTGGAATAATAGTGATTAAATGCTTAGAATAACTACCATCTGACTTTGCATGATTTTAGCAAGGTTGTCTAATTTCTGGGAAGTTCAGATTTATAAATTATCTGTTTACCTTCCTTACTATTGAGTATCGTTAGGAGTCAAAATGGCACGTGTTACAGTTGAAGATTGTTTAGATAATGTTGAAAATCGATTTGAGTTAGTATTGGTTGCATCAAAACGTGCTCGCCAATTAGCCAATGGTAAACCGACCACACTTGATTGGGAAAATGATAAAGTAACTGTTATGGCGCTACGTGAAATTGCCGAAGGACATGTAACATCAGCTATTCTGACAGAAGTCGAAGTAGAAGAAACTGAAGACGAGTTCTTAATGGAAGGACAAGCACCAATTCAAGCTGATGAATCTTCAGAAAGCAAAGAATTAACTAGTGATGAACTACTTGCTAGTCAGGTAGAAGCACTGCTCGCTGCAAGTAACGATATTCTCGGTGGTGCCGCACCAATTGAAGATGAAAGTAGTGAACCTAAAGCAAATGTTGCCGATATAACTGAAGCTTCTGAATCTACTGATGAATCAGTTTCTGATAATTCAGGATTTTCCGCCAATCTTTTAAATTCAGCTTTCATGAAAAGTGATACTGCTGTAACGTCTTCACCAACTGAAGCGCCAACTGAAGCGGCTGAACCTAACACTCCAAACGCTGATAGCGATTCGGGTGATTCTGATACACCTTAATCATTTCAAAAATGGCCGCTCCTGAATACAGGGATAGCAATAGTGTCTTTTTGATTAGTGATCTTTGTTCTATTCTCGAGAAATATCTTGAGCATGATCAGATCAGTGAAGTTTACCAGGCTTATTTATTCGGCGCTGAGGCACACGATGGTCAGCATCGTGTTTCTGGCGAACCCTATATTTACCATCCCCTCGCAGCCGCAAAAATCCTGGCAGAAATGCGCATGGATCATAAAAGCATTATTGCAGCGATTCTGCATGATGTTATCGAAGACACTAAAACAGCTAAAGATGAAATTGCACATTTGTTTGGTGATGAAGTTGCAGATCTTGTAGATGGTGTTAGTAAACTTACTAATATTCATTTTGAAAGTAAAGCTGAGGCTCAAGCAGAAAATTTTCGAAAAATGATGCTAGCCATGGTGCAGGATATTCGAGTGATATTAGTTAAACTCGCAGATCGAATGCACAATATGCGCACTCTAGGCGCTTTGCATCCAGAAAAAAGACGTAAAATAGCTCGTGAGACTCTCGAAATTTATGCACCGATTGCAATGCGATTAGGCATGAACAATATGCGTCTGGAACTAGAAGAGTTAGGTTTTGTCGCATTATATCCTATGCGATGCCGGATTCTTAAAGAGTCTGTTCGAAAAGCTGGTGGTCATCGAAAAGAAATCATAACAAAAATTGAAATTACTATTCAAGAACGCTTAAAACAGGAATGCATTGTTGCAGATGTTGTTGGTCGTAAGAAGCATTTGTATAGTATTTACCAAAAGATGTACAGTAAAGCGTTATCTTTTAATGATGTTATGGATGTATTCGCTTTTCGCATTATTGTCGAATCTGTTGATATATGCTATCGGGTATTAGGGGTGATACATAATTTATATAAGCCTGTTCCTGGTCGATTTAAAGATTACATTGCAATACCAAAATCAAACGGTTATCAGTCACTACATACGGTATTGTTTTCATCTAAAGGTTTTAGCCTTGAAGTTCAAATTAGAACTGAAGATATGGATAAAGTAGCTAATGCCGGTATTGCGGCACATTGGTTATATAAAAGTGGCAAAGAGATTGGCAACAGTGCACAAGTTCGTGCACGACAATGGCTAAAGAATTTATTGGAAATGCAACAATTTGCAGGAAACTCAATGGAGTTTCTTGAAAATGTAAAAATTGATTTGTTTCCAGATGAAGTTTATGTTTTTACACCCAACGGTGATATTCTGGAACTACCTCGAGGCGCAACAGCAATTGATTTTGCTTATGCTGTCCATACCGATGTAGGGAATCAATGTGTCGCTGTAAAAATGGATCGAGTTTTGATGCCACTTCGAACTAAACTTTCCAATGGACAAAAAATAGAAATAATAACGGCCACTGGCGCAAATCCAAATCCGGTATGGCTGGATTTTGTAAATACGGTAAAGGCTCGTAGTAATATTAGGCATTACCTGAAGAATTTACAAAAAGAAGAGTCGATTAATCTTGGTAAACGATTATTAGATAAATGTTTAAGAGTTTATGGTGAAAGTGTTAATAGTCTATCGTCAGTAATCACCAAAAATGTGCTTAAGCAATTAAATTATACTGAGATGGAGCAAATTTATGAAGAAATTGGTTTAGGTAACCAATTGGCATTTGTTACCGCTCGTATTATTGTGGGTGAAAACAGCGAGCAAATCATAACAACAGATCCCACGGTTAGTGGCAAATTAAATCATCCACTTTTTATAAAAGGCACAGAAAGCTCCGTGGTACAATTTGCCCGATGTTGCCGACCAATACCTGGAGATTCAATTATAGCATTTGTATCTGCTGGACGCGGAATTGTGGTTCATGTCCAGGATTGTAAAAATGCACAAGAATTTGTTGATAAACCGGAAAAGTGGATCGATATTCAATGGGAATCTGAAATTGATAGTAGTTTCCCTGTTGAAATTAAAATGATGGTAAAAAATCAACGAGGCATACTCGCAACGGTTGCAGCTGCGGTTGCAGCACAACATGCGAATATTGAGAACGTCATTATGGATGAACGTGATGGAATTCATTCGGCCTTATCTTTTTTAATCTCAGTTAAAAACAGAAAACATTTAGCAAACGTGATTCGACATGTAAGACGACTAAAATTAGTATATCGAATAAGCAGGGTCAGGAGATAGTTGTTTTAATTTCTCCTCAAACTGGCCATTTCTTTGATCTGGTCCCCTCGACTAATGGAAGAGGGTGAGACTGGAGGTTGTAAATTTCATTTTAATTAAATTTAATAACCACCTGTTAACCCAAATTTGTTAATATTAAAAAAAATTAATTTAACCTGAGCTGCGTATAAGTAAATTAGTAGTTTAAATTTGGTCCAATTTCATGTCCTTAAATTACTGGTTATAAAATAGTTATTGCTTTCTTAATTTCTTATACGCAACTCAGGTTAATTTATTGAAATTAATAGGAGAAATAATAATGGCCAAAGAAATAATCCATACCGATAAAGCGCCAAAGGCCATCGGAACTTATTCACAAGCAGTGAAAGTCGGTTCGACTGTTTATTTGTCAGGACAAATACCACTAATTCCAGAAACAATGGAATTAGTGACAGGTGATATTAAATCGCAAATTCATCAGGTTTTTAAAAACCTGGATGCCGTAGCAAATGCCGCTGGTGGTGATTTAAATTCAATCGTAAAACTTAATATATTTTTGACTGATATGGAAAATTTTCCGTTTGTTAATGAAATAATGGCAGAATATTTACAACAACCTTACCCTGCTCGAGCAGCAATCGGAGTAGCATCTTTACCTAAAAATTCTGCTGTAGAAATGGATGCAGTTTTAGAGCTATAAATAATATTTTAATGTTAATCACCAAAATAAAATGCAAATTTCACCCGATAATTCCGAATCTTTATTAAGCTTAAAAGGTATTGGACCAAAGGTACAAGAAAAGTTGGCCAAACTTTCTATTCATACAATTCAGGATTTACTGTTTCATTTACCATTACGATATCAAGATAGAACACGGGTGGTACCTATTGGGAGTTTACGTAAAGACGATGAATGTGTCGTTATTGGTGAAATACAATTAACTGAAATTAAGTTTGGACGTCGGCGTATGTTATTGTCTCGAATCCATGATGGTACAGGTTCATTAACATTAAGATTTTTTAATTTCAGTGCAGCACAAAAGAACAACCTTGAACGTGGCACCAGGGTAAAATGTTTTGGTACTGTTCGACGTGGATCCGGTGGTTATGAGATGATTCACCCTGAATATGCACGTGTGTCGGATGGACAAGATAATATAACACCTGTAGATGAATTTTTAACTGCAGTATATCCAACGATTGAAGGTTTACACCAGATACGGATCCGTAATTTAAACGAACAAGTAATAGATATGTTACAAAATGGAAAAATTCAATTAGATGAATTGGTATCTGAAGATACTTTATTAGCATTAAATTTTCCAAAACTTGATGAATCATTGTTATATGTTCATCGGCCACCCCCGGATGCGCCAGTAGCTATCTTAAAAGACGGTATTCATCAAACACAAAAAAGATTATCGTATGAAGAATTATTAGCGCATTATTTAAGTATGGCTAAATTTCGTGAAGAAGTTCAAAAACTAAAATCGTATGCATTATTATCAAATAATAATTTGGTGTCAAAATTTATTAATCAATTATCCTTTAGTTTGACCAAAGCTCAACAAAAAGTTGTAAAGGAAATTGAATCTGATATAGAAAAAAAATCTCCTATGCAACGTTTAGTTCAAGGTGATGTTGGATCAGGGAAAACGGTTGTTGCTGCTATTGCAGCATTGCATGCAATTGAAAATAAATTTCAGGTGGCATTGATGGCTCCGACAGAAATACTGGCTGAGCAACATTTTCAAAATTTTGTAAACTGGTTTAGTGTTTTAAACATTTCTGTTGGATGGTTATCCGGTAAAATGAAAATTTCCGATAAACGTCAAGCAATTGAAGGTATCAAAAATGGAAAATTTGACATAGTCATTGGTACTCATGCTTTATTTCAAGATGATGTAAATTTTAAAAATCTTGCATTTATTATTATTGATGAACAACATCGTTTTGGGGTACATCAACGCCTGGCATTACGTGAAAAAGGCAAACACAATGATTTTTATCCACATCAATTAATTATGACCGCAACACCAATCCCTCGAACATTGGCAATGACCAGTTATGCTGATTTAGACTGCTCAATTATTGACGAATTACCACCAGGACGTAAGCCGGTAGAAACAGTAGTGTTAAGTGACAAGCGCCGTACCAATGTTATCGAGCGAGTTCATCAAGCATGTAAAAATAAACGACAAGTCTATTGGGTTTGTGCTTTAGTTGAAGAATCTGAGTCATTACAATGCGAAGCAGCAGAAGACACGGCAAACTTACTAGCTGAAGTTTTACCGGATATTAATATTGGTTTGGTTCATGGTCGTTTAAAATCAGCCCGGAAAGAGCAGGTAATGTCACAGTTCAAACGAGGCCAAATTGATCTACTTGTAGCAACAACCGTAATTGAAGTAGGCGTTGATGTTGCTAATGCCAGTTTAATGATTATTGAAAATGCAGAACGATTTGGTTTAGCACAATTACATCAACTGCGTGGCCGAGTTGGTCGTGGCGATCAAGCTAGTGCCTGTGTATTAATGTATCATGGACCATTATCAAAAATTGGTAATGAACGTTTAACTGCAATGCGCGAATCAAATGATGGTTTTTATCTGGCACAAAAAGACCTGGAATTACGTGGCCCCGGTGAAGTATTAGGAACCAGACAAACTGGTATGTGGCAACTTAAAATTGCAGATATTCAGCGCGATGAGGAGATGTTACCTCACATACGCAATATGGCTAGTAAAATGGTAAACGAAAATTCATCTTTAATTATACCGATTATTCATCGCTGGATGGGAAACACTATGCATTATGGTAATGCCTGATGATCGAATAAAAAAGAATAATGAAAACTAAAAAATTTAATACACTTCATAATATTGGCAGGCATGTTAAAGAACCTGTCTGGAAACCAAAATATCAATGGATTGGTGAAAAAATACCAGCTTCATTTTTATGCTGGTTACGCGATAAAGGATCTCTAACTAAGCAAATTATTAATACGTGTTCTGATCAGTTCAGAGTTCACGTAATAAAACAACAGTGGGCAATACCAATGCTTAATGAGTCGCTTAGATTACAATGCAATCCTGGTGAGTTTGCCTTAATTCGAGAAGTTATTTTGTATTGTGGTGATGATCCATGGGTTTATGCCAGGACTATTATTCCAGGTAAGACATTAACAGGTAAACAACGGCATTTATCGATGTTAGAATCTAAACCATTAGGCGCTATTTTATTTTCAGACCCGAATATGCACCGTGATGAGATAGAAATCGCACGTATAACGCGTCAACATGATATATTTTCAACTGCTATGATAGGGCAAAATAATAACATAAATGAAATTTGGGGAAGGCGATCCGTCTTTTTTATTGGCAAGTTTAAACCTTTATTAGTTAATGAAGTTTTTTTACCCAATATACTTCATTGTCAATATCGGCGTACCTGAACTTAAATGGACGTTCAATGTTAGATAATTTAAAAATGTATTTTATCTTAATGCGTTTTAATCGACCCATTGGAATTTTCTTATTGTTATGGCCCACTTTATGGGCATTATGGCTTGCGGCTAAAGGTACACCGGATTTATTTATATTATTTATTTTTATATCCGGTGTGGTATTAATGCGTGCTGCAGGTTGTGTTATTAATGATTTTGCCGATCGTAAAATAGACGTACATGTCGAGCGAACAAAAGACAGGCCTATAACTTCCGGTAAGATAAATAAATATAAAGCGCTTACTTTATTTTTTGTGCTTGTTGCAATCGCTTTCATATTAGTATTTCAGCTGAATAAATTGACTATTTATTTATCATTTTCAGCTTTGGTGTTAGCGACTTTATATCCGTTTATGAAACGTCATACTTATTTACCGCAAGTGGTGCTTGGAATGGCTTTTGCCAGTTCAGTATTAATGGCATTTGCGGCACAAACAAATACAATTCCAAAAGAAGCTTGGCTAATTTATGTTTTAACTGTTCTCTGGACTGTAATTTATGACACCATGTATGCCATGGTCGATCGTGATGATGATATGAAAATTGGAATCAAATCGACAGCGATTTTGTTTGGTGATGCAGATAAAATAATTCTTGCCCTATTTCAGATATTATTAATTTTTGGTTTTATCCTATTAGGTAGTGAATTACATTTAAACAGGTACTATTACATTGGATTAGCTGTTTCGAGCTGTTTTTTTGTATATCAGCAATATTTAATTAGAAATAGAGATAAGGACTTATGTCTAAAAGCATTTTTAAATAATAACTGGTTTGGTCTTGGTATTTATTTAGGTATTATAAGCCATTATGTATTACCTGACTTATTGAGTTAATTAATGAAAAATATTATCAAATTAATTATCGTTTTGTATGTATCGTCTATCGGGGCGGTAACTAGTGCTGCAGATGAGCTAGATATAAATCCAGTCAAAATAAACAAAGTATTAGATAAATCGGAGCGCGAACTTAGAAGAAAAAAACTTAGAATAAATAAATTGGACGAGTATTATACAAAAATAAAAGCTTACCGTGTTTGGGCTGTTTCTTGTATAAAAGAAAAAGAAAATAATATTTTAGATATAACTTATAAAGCTAATGTACTTGGTGATAAGCTTAAGGGTGAAACCCTAAGTGTCGCTAAAAAAAGAATAGATTTATTTAATCAGGGAGAAAATTTTAAAAAAGCACTAGCAACCTGTAATGTTATTTTATTACGTACAGAAGAATTTATAAATAAAACAAATCTGGTTAAACAAAAAATATTAGCACAAGAATTATTAGCTCAAGGACCGAATTTTTTTGTATTAATTGCAGATAATTGGGATAACCCATATTTATGGACGAATGCTGTAAAAACATTTGTCCTTAAAAATAGTGGTTTATTAGACATAAAAATAGTAAATGCTATTATTTTGGTTATTTTGTTATTGGGAATATCTTACGTTAGTAAATTTTACAGTAATAAAATTTCAATTTGGCGTAGCGAACATATACCAAAACCACTTTTAGCAAGTCAATTACTCTGTGCATCGGTTATCACAGCAGAACGATACATTAAGTTTGTGCCCGCTATTTTTGTTGCTGTTGCTTTTGTTAATATAGTAGACCTTGATGTAACACCAAAACCATTTATCGTAATTGTTTTAAATGGATTAGCAATTGTGGTGACATTAAATATAATCATTCATTTCTTTTTAAACTCATCATTATCAATTTATGAATATGTACCGAAAACAAAAGATAAAGCGATAAGTCTGGTTCATCGTTTAAAAGTTCTCGTCTTTATTATTTTTTTCGGATATTTACTATTTTCTACATTATTATTTCATGGTTTACCTGAAGCAGTTTTGTATATCTCACGTGGTATTTACGGCATAATTTTTGTACTTAATTTAATCTGGATTGTTTGGTTGCTTGGTTATTTCCATAATATAGGTAATAAATTAATCGTTAGGATGGCATTAACTCTAATATTTATAATTGCACTTATTGCTGAATGGATAGGTTATCGAAATTTATCACTTTATGTAATTGAAGTTTCAATTGGTACTTTATTATTAATTGGGCTTTATTTAATTCTTTCAAAACTCATTTCAGAATTTATTGACGCTCTGGATGAAGGAAATATTCCCTTGGCTAAACATGCCCGTGTTTGGTTAGGGGTGAGTGATGATCAACATATACAAGGGTTAATCTGGGTTCACATCATATTAACTTTATCAATATGGATAGGTTTAGCTAGTTTGTTAATTATAGTATGGAAAATTCCAGACTCCTATACTGAATTATTATTATTAGTAATAAGTGAAGGTATTACGATTGGATCATTTAATATTATTCCATTGCAAATAATTGAAGCAGTAGCGCTTCTTCTAATAATACTGGTACTCAATAGTTGGTTTAAACGACATTTAGAAAAAGTTTGGTTACCAAAAACGAGTATGACACGCAGTGCTCGTGAATCAATAGCGGCGATAAGCGGTTATATAGGAGTTTTAATAGCAATTATTTTCGCACTTAGTTTTGTAGGATTAGATTTATCAAAACTCGCACTTGTTGCTGGCGCTTTATCAGTCGGTATAGGGTTCGGCTTACAAAATGTAGTCAATAATTTTATTTCGGGTTTAATCTTGTTATTTGAACGTCCTATCAAGAAAGGTGACTGGATAGTCGTTGGAGACGTAGAAGGTCATGTTAAACAGATTAGTATTCGTTCAACACGCATACAAACATTTGATCGAGCTGATGTTATAATTCCAAATGCGGAAATAATATCGGGTAGAGTGACTAACTGGATGTTACGTGATCATAGTGGACGTCTACGTGTGCCTATTGGTATTGCCTATGGCAGTAATACGGAACTGGTTCGGCAAGTATTACTACAAGTTGCAGAGGAACATTCGGATGTTATTAAATCTAATTCACTAATATCTGATCCACAAGTATTTTTCATGTCATTTGGCGATAGTTGTCTTGATTTTGAGTTGCGCTGCAATATCTATAATATCGATAACCGAAGATTGGTTACCAGTGATCTGAATTTTGCCATTGATAAAGCATTTCGAGCAAATAATATATCTATGCCTTTTCCTCAACGTGATATTCACATTCATAACGATTTAAAAAAATCTGATCCAGAAGAATAAATATTCTGTGTACCTGATAATTTAGTTCTATACTGATTTATATGCAAATTCTGATTTGGGGTTATTATTCTGTTACAATTTCTAAAAAAAAGTAAAATCAATAAATCGATAGTTGGCGTTGAGTTTACTAATAACAATGTTGCTATTGCTCAAGTAAGTTATGATCCAGCTCAACTCCCGCGTTTGCTGGTATGTGAATCCTGTAATTTTAATTCTGAGCAATCCCGCTCGCAGGCACAATTTTTAGATGAAATCGCTAAAGCCTATAAATCCATAAGCAAAAAAATTAAATCGAATAATTTTGTGGTTAATATTACACTGCAACAAAACGATCGACAATTATTACTCATTGAGTCACCACTGGTTGAATCATCAGAATTAAATGGTGCCGCGCGATGGAAGGTTAAGGATATGATTGATTTCAGCGTAAATGATGCTGTGATTGATGTAATTGAAATACCGAATATTAAAGAACTTAAGCGTAGCCCAATGATTTATGTGGTGGTGGTAAAACGCGAAAAAATCAAATTTATCGTTGAATTGTGTAATAATTGTAGTAGTGAGCTATCAATAATTGATATCCCAGATATGGCTCAACGGAATTTTGCATCATTGCTTCCGGAGGATCAAAATGGTGTTGCAATTTTATCAATTAATTCAAATAACAGTTTATTGACAATTACCCGTAAAGGCGAACTTTATTTATCTCGTGAACTGGAAACCGGGTTTGAGCAATTATTGTCAAGTGTTCAAAATCAAGATACCAGCCTGGAAACTGCAGTGGAAGTAAATTTGGTTGAAATGTTACAGTCACTAGAACGAATGGTGTTAGAAGTGCAACGTTCACTGGATTATTACGAAGCTCAGTACAGTCAACCACAAATTAATACCTTATTCTTAGCGCCATTTGCTTATGATATACCCGAAATAAAAGATTATTTTTCAACACAATTGGGCATAAAAACAAAAATACTGGATTTTAATTTACTTTTTTCAACGGACAAACCAATCTCACTCCAACTTCAATCCGATACTTTTTATGCAGTTGGTTCGGCTTTACGTTAACTCCTGATTTTCTACAGAAATAACTATCAATATTATTAACTAACCTGAACTCGGTATAAGAAAAACATGTAATAGCATCCACTACTAAATTGCGAGTACCAATGTAAGGCATGTTTTTACGAGTCTTGAATGGGCTACAGCCCTTCCGTAGCCAATGGATTTAGTATTACTCATACGTAACTATATAATTTTGTTATTTAAATTATATTTACTTATCCCGAATTCAGGTTAACTACAAAGACGCAAAGAAAATCAAATACAAGGTATATCATTGATATATCTATATTTTTTTTTATGGCTTTGCGGCTAAAAAATATTGTTTACCGGCATGTAATTTGCATCTTACTACCTAAATATCATGAACATAGATGCCGATATAACGAGTTATGGGTTTACAGTTAACACAACAGATTAATTTATTTCAATCCGAATTTCATATTCGGCGTGAGATTATTTGTGCAAAAAACGTACAATACTCATTCATTCTAATGGTCTCAATTTTAAGCCTGATATCCATATATGACTATTTTCTGGAACGTAGTCAAGTAGACTATTTATTGGAGCTTCAAATACAACAGACAGAACTTGAAAAATCACTTCAAGATGTTAAACAAACTGCTCCTTCAATGATCGTCGATAGCAAATTAAAACAACAGGTTGACGGATTTAAAAATGATGTTGTTTCCAAGCAGCAAGTTTTTGATGCACTTAGTGGACAATCATTTGGTAATACCTTCGGATTTTCAGGATTCTTTAAAGGTTTGGCAAAACAAACTGTCGCAGGTTTATGGCTCACTAATTTAAAGATTACAACTGGAGGTAAAGATATTGGAATTACCGGTAGTGCATATCGGCCAGAATTAGTTCCAGATTTTTTAAATAATTTATCAAATGAACAAATTTTTCAAGGAACTAATTTTCAAACTTTTCGTGTTAAACGAGAAGAAAATCCTGTGAGAGTTGATTTTTATGTTGATACTCAATTTAGTGATAATAAGCCATGAATGAAAAAATAAAAAAAATATACAATAAGTTTGATGCATTACAGCAAAGAGAACAAGTGCTTGTGACTGGTTTATTGTTTGTTTTGTTGTATGTAATATGGCAGACATTTTTATTTGATGAATCTGAAATTAATATTGTTAAAATAAAAAACCAGATAAAAACACAACAACAAAAAAACGCATCAATGAATATAGAAATAGCAGCCTATAGAGATAGGGCAGTAAATAACCCGAATGTAAAACTTAAAAAAGAAAAAAAACAATATTTAAATAAAATTGAAATATTAGATAAGAAATTAAATAAAAAGATGAAAGGGTTGATCGACCCCAAGAAAATGATTGTAATATTAAAAGACATATTCAAGAGTAATAAGTCATTAACATTATTGAGTTTGGAAAAATTGAGAACAAAATCTATATTTGATGTTTCAGATAAAACGAAATCAGAGATTGTTAGTGAAATTAAAGTAACTGACAATATAAGTAATAATGGTAATGGCGTTTCAGCTGTGGTGTATCGGCATCCTGTAAAAATTGTATTTACCGGAAGTTATTTAAATGCTTTGGCTTATCTGGAAACTATTGAAAAAATGCCCTGGGACCTATACTGGGATGCAGTGGAACTGGATGTTGAAAAATACCCAAAAGCAAAAATTGAGATAACTGTTTTTACATTAAGTTTAAAAAAAGGCTGGGTTGGTGTTTAATTATATTTCTTTACAATATATTAAAGTAACAGTAATTATTGCTGGTTTATTATTGCCTTTGAATGCTGTACTGGCAAAAGCATTAATTGATCCTACTCGGCCGCCGGGTGTTTCGTTTCAGTTGAAATCATCAGTAGTACCAAAGAAATCTTTATGGCGTTTAAATAGTACGCTAATAGCAAGTAGTAGAAGAAGTGCAAGAATAAATGGAAAGCTCGTACGACAAGGTGATAGTGTCAATGGTGCAAGAATAATTGATATTCAGGCATGGGATGTAACGCTTAAAAGAAATAACAAAACTTTTAAAATTTACATGTTTAATAAAAAAGTATATAAAAGAATTGTAAGATGATAGTACAATCTAGAAATAAAATAAAATCGTATAAATCTATACTACTGATAAGTTTATTTTTAATGTCATGCGCTTCAACAGAAGAACAGCCGGATAAAAATAATTTTTTAAGTGATGTTGATGTGATTTTGTCTGATAGTATAAATGACAATAAAACTTTATCGAACGAGAAAACAAGCGTGGACGATATTACCGATGCTCTTGTTCCTGCAATAAATTTAAATCTTCCAAAGCTGGATAGTTTGAATAAAGAAATTAGTGACCGTTTTGATATAAAAGTTAATCGAGTTAATGCCAAACAATTTTTTATGGAACTGGTTGACGGAACAAATGTGAATATGGTTTTACACCCCGATATTTCAGGAAAAATATCGCTGGATTTAAAAAACGTTAATGTATCAGATGTAATGAGTGTTACACGAGATGTGTTTGGTTACGATTTCGTTTTTTCAGGTAATACCTATCAGATCTATCCCAATATTATTCGTACTAGAATTTTTAAGGTTGATTATTTGAACGTAAATCGTAAGGGTGATTCCCAAATGCGTGTTAGTTCGGGGCAGGTATCACAATCAAATAACAGAAACAACAATAATAATAGTAATAATAACTTTAATAATAATTCAAATTCAGGTAACGGTGGAAATTCAAATAATGTTCGTCAAAATATTTCAAGTAGTCGTGTCGCAACACACTATAAATCAGATTTCTGGGAAGAACTGGAAAAAACATTAAAGTCTCTGATAATTAAAAAGGAAAATCGATCGGTAGTTGTAAATGCACAATCTGGAATAGTGGTCGTGCGTGCATTAACCTCTGAACTTCGAATGATTGAAAAATATTTGAAACAAACACAGTTAAGTATACATCGTCAGGTAATCCTGGAAACAAAAATTCTTGAGGTTGAATTAAATGATGCTTATCAAACCGGTATAAATTGGGCCGCTCTTCGAGAAT
>JBGMQW010000010.1:0-2275 GCA_048060815.1 Thiohalomonadales bacterium
AATTAATTCTTATAACCTATTGTACATAAATTAATTATTCATAAATGCCTATTAGTAGACTTTTCCAGCAATGAAGAATAAATTTATGTTATACATGTTAGATGCAAGTAAGTAGTTATGTTAAACCACAGTATACAATAATCATTTATACGATTTAATTAGGGATAACCCTTAATTAAATTCACAATACACTATCGTAATTAAAACCAGCTTAATATCAATAGCATGTTAATAACGAAACAAATGTATAAAATGTAAACAACTAAAAATATTTTTAATGCGTTTGATTATATTTTGTATACTTACGATAAATATCCCGAACCACATCATATTCTTTATCAGTTGCAATCATTAAGCCCGTGAGAGATGCATTTGTTAAAATACTGCTTCCTTCTTCAGTATCATTTAATAACATCATTGCAGTTTGAATTTTTATCGCTAAATCTGGAGTAATTTTATCACTCACAGCCCACGGTAATTGTGGTAAATCGGGGCCGGTATAAATTTTTCGAAAATTATTAACATTAATAGAACGTTTTAATTCAGGAAATTTTAAAATTACATCACCAATACTGGCTGCATCAGCAATTAAATTGTAAACCGAACGAGTTGCTTCTGGCGGGTTCTTGGCATAAGTCCATTTATAATCATTATCATCTATACCTTGCTCTCTTATGGCAACTCGATTAGCGACATGAGATGCCATAGCCAAACGCCCTCCACCAAAATGTATGGTTTTATTTTTTAAATCTTTTATTGATTTAATCTTACTATCTCCTCGTACAGTGATAGTCGGTTTGATGACAGATGAACCAAACTCATTATTTTTTAGAATAATCGTGTAACCTTGCTTTTTATTACTTAAGACGTAGTGCAACTGATTGTAATGCACAATATCATATTTTTTAGCTTTAACATTATTCCAGAAAGTATAAAAATCATTGGAAGTTTCAATTACAACCTTCATACCAATTTTACGTGAGATATATTGTGCAATAGGATTAAACATGCGGATTGTTTTAGCTGAATTTCGCCTTGGGAAAACCCCCAGAATCAGGGTTTGATCTGAAGAAATTGGAATATCGTCCATACCATCATAACCAACAACGGATACGATGGTGTATCCAATGAGTAGCATAAGAAGAAGTGTACCGACAACTAAACTCGTCATCACCAATTTCTTATTATCTTCTATAAATGCCATTGAACGTTCCTCCCTAATCGTATGTATTTACTATATCTGGTGGGAGCAGAGTTGGTCAATCTTTATTCAAATTTTTTAGAGTAGAATTAAATTAAGATTAAGACCAAATACAATTTTATTGATTAATTTTTTCAGATAGTTATATCAATTCAATAATACAAATTGCCTAATAATCAATCTAAATCTTATAAAGATTTCAACTGTATATTAACAAAAGATCATTTTATTAGGAGATAAATTGCCTGGTCAGGTTTATGTAAAAACAACAAATTAATTAAATTTAATTCAATATATTCTATAAAGTTAAATTCAATATTAATATATACATTATCAATGACACACTTTCGGTTATCTCTATTAATGCACCGGCGGTATCCCCGGTCATTCCTTCAAGTCGATTCATCATTAATTGTCTTAACAGAATCATTATAAAAATAACGGAAAAAATTATAAATCTACCGTACAAGTTAGTAACAATAATGATCAACGCGATACAAACAAGTATGAAATAGGCCAATTTTCCAGGAATATGTTCTACTAGTTTACTCGCAATGCCAAATTTACTAACGTAGGGTGTTGTTAAAAATAATAACACGGCCATGCTACGTCCGATAACTGGAACAAGTAAAATGACATAAATATTCGATTGTGACATTTCAATCAATGCTGAAAATTTTAAAATTAAAACTAAGACTATCCAAAAAATTCCGGCAGATCCGCAATTTGGATCTTTCATAATTTCAAAGCTACGTACTTTTATTTCTTCTCTATTACCTTTTGTTCCGCCTAACCAGGCATCAGCACTGTCTGCCAGACCATCGAGATGTAATCCACCCGTTAATAGCACCCAAACAGTTAATACTATTGCAGCTGATATAAAATCGGAAATTGGTTGGATGAAATACATCACGCCATATAGAATAACGCCAATTATAAAACCTACCAGTGGATAATAAACAAGTGACTGGCCTTGTTGCTTCGCTGTAATTTTATCCGGTATTGTCATCGGAATTCGCGTTAAAAACTGAATGGCTATTCGAAATGGAGTAATCATAATTTATTATTTAAAAA
>JBGMQW010000010.1:2375-16269 GCA_048060815.1 Thiohalomonadales bacterium
GTTAAAAACTGAATGGCTATTCGAAATGGAGTAATCATAATTTATTATTTAAAAAAATTAAACGCGGTTCAGCCTTAATGGCATTTCCATTAAGCTCAATTCTAGTTACACCGCCGTATTTAACATCAAGTCGAAATAAATTATTGTCGGGCATGTCCAATACTTGTTGAACTATTATTCGAATCACTCCGGCATGTGTTACCATGCACGCATGTTTATTAAGAACCTTTGTTATTATCGATTGCCATGCTGTTAGAATTCTTTTTTTAAAAACTGAATACTGTTCACCATCCGGTGGTGTATTTATAACTGGATTATCCCAAAACCGTTTTAGTGCTTCAGGATTGTGTAGCATAAGTTCTTGTGCAGTTTTTCCTTCAAAAACACCAAAATTAATTTCCTGGATGGCTTGTTCTATTATTAAGGGAATATTGTTTACTTCTGATTTTTCTTCTGCATATGCTTTGCAGCGTTTTAATGGTGAACTTATAATGACATCCCACGGATCATGCCCCAATGATGCCCCACGCATCTGCTGCCAACCTTTATCACTTAATTTACTGTCGGTACTTCCAAGATAACATAAGCCGCTTATTGTTTCACCGTGTCGGATTAAATCAATAATGGTGTGCGGTACTATAGACATAATTCAAATAATCGTTTTTAGTTTTTGATACTCACAGCCGCTTGTTCGAATGTCGCCATATTATTATGTAGATTTATCGCAAGTTTAATTGTTGCCAGGGCAAGCGCAGCACCACTGGCTTCACCTAGACGCATATTTAAACTGAGTAATGGTTTAACTTCTAACGCATCTAGAATTATTTTGTGCCCAGGTTCCGCAGATTCATGCGTGAAACACATCCACTCAATTGCACCTGGTGCTATACGTGTTGTGACTAAAGCTGCAATACTGCAAATAAAACCGTCAACCAATATCGGAATACCATATTGTGCACAAGCTAAATAGGCTCCTGAAAGTGCCGCAATTTCAAATCCTCCTACAGTTTGTAAAACCTGAATAGGATCAACGATACCCTGTTCATTAATAAAATTTGATTGATGAAATTCAATTGCGGTTTGAATTATATTTGCTTTATGAGTAACTGTTTTTTGATCAAGCCCGGTTCCAGGGCCAACTAATTTTGATACTTCCTGATTTAATAATACACTCGCAATAGCAGTTGCAGATGAAGTGTTCGCTATGCCCATCTCACCACCTATAAATACATCTACTGAATTATTTTTTGCCTGCATTACAAATTCTGCTCCAACTCGCAATGCCTTATAACACTGTTCAAGAGACATTGCTGGCTCTAGTGCAAAATTCTTTGTTCCTGCAGCAATTCGTTTTGATATTACATTTTCTAATTTTTCTATTTCTGCGACTGTGCCCATATCAATCACGTGAAGCGGTATATTCAAACTTTCAGCTATAACACTGATTGCTGCACCACCTTTAGAAAAATTACGAATCATTTCGTTTGTTACAGCTTGAGGAAATGCTGATAAATTTTCATTGGCTATGCCATGATCTGCCGCAAAAACAGCAATAACAGGATTGTCAATTATGGGTGATATTGTACCTTGCCAGGCAACAAACTTAATTGCAATGTCTTCCAAAGCTCCTAACGATCCGGAAGGTTTAGTTAATTGTAATTGATGATTCGTTGCTAACTCATACAATGATTGATCAATTTCTTTGATCGGGTTTTTGATCCATTCGTTCAACTTAATTTCCTGTTTGATTTCTGTTTCGTGACTAATAACTATTTGAGTCTTTAATTATTTGCGGAATTCCGGCAACCATAAAAATTACTTGATTACAACATTTTGCTAATTGTTGATGCAGTTGTCCGGTTAAATCACAAAATTGTCGTGATAACTCCCCCATCGGAACAATGCCTAAACCAACTTCATTACTTACAAAGATTACATCACCATTAAGTGTTTTTACTGAATCACATAATTGTACCAGTTGTTGTTCAATCTTTACTATATTATTCTCTTGTTCTTTTTCGAGCAACAAATTAGTTAACCATAATGTCAGGCAATCTACTAAAACGTAAGTTTCTTTATTAACTGTTTGTTCTAAAGTTCTTATTAACTGTATTGGTTCTTCGTAATTTTGCCACTGTGAGCCACGTTGTTGTTGATGTTTTTTAATTCTTGCTTCCATCTCTGGATCATTCGCGCTTGCGGTGGCGATATACACTGCTTTTAATTTGCTTTTTAACACAAGCTCTTCAGCAAAGCGGCTTTTACCGGATCGTGCTCCACCGAGAATCAGGGTTTTCATTTGAATGATTCCAATTGATAAATTCAGGACAAAATTTGAAATATATTAAATATTTATTTACTGTTACCCGACCCTAAAACTATTGGGTAATGTTCTTGATAAAATTTTTACGCTAGCCAACCAGAAATAGTTAAAACTGCAAGGATTGCCAGTAATGCAATATAATTTCTTTGTATTAATAATAATGCTTCTTTTACAGAATTAACATCCGGCTTATCATCAGCATTAAATGATTGATTAAAACTTTCATCATGTAATGCTCCCAAGCCTGATTTTACTAATACTTCATTGCTGTTTCGCTTCCACAAAGCCGACCATTCATTTAAATGACTTAATGCACCTATGAAACTTCCAGAAATTGCAAAACCCAGTACACAAACTCTGGCACTTGGCCATACCATAATATCATAAAAATCATGCGCAGCTTTGGCATATCCTGTATCAATTGTATTTTCTCTTTCTTTTAGTAAACAAGCCATACGGAACAATACTGCTCCAAGTGGGCCAAGCACTACAAACCAAAATAACACTCCAATAATTCGATCATTGGCTGCGATGAAAAGTTCCAGTTTTATATCTTGTGCAACGACTGCGGGATTATCATTTAACTCTGTTTTTAAAAATTTACCGGCATATAATGCTGCGGCTTCATTATCTGGTAACTCCATGGCATCAATATATCGATTTACTTGTCGAGCAGGATCTTTAGGACCCAGACAGTACAAAACGGTAATAACCGCAATAACTAAGCCCGTTAAACTAACTATCTCAACGTCTTTAAGCGCATAATAAAATACTGTCCAAATGGGTATGGCAATACCACCGACAATAATGATTAACCCTAATGGGCCATCTCGAAATGAATACGCCTCTAATTTCTCGAATATAAAATCTGAATATTTATCAAACCAGGTAAATTGACGCAGATAGTCGAGATTTCCGAAAAATCGTTCAATTACAAGACAAACTAATATCGTTATTAAACTCATAAGTAAATTAAATATCCCTGATTATCAGATGTTAGTAATTTTATTATAATACATTCCAGGTTTAGGACATTGATAATTTATATTGTATATCTAATTTTAAATTAAGATATTCCCAATCAAATGCTTGTCCCGGATCCGTTTTACGACCAGGCGCTATATCACTGTGGCTGGTCATGGTATCCCTGCTTAAGAGCGGATATGAATCATATAAGTGTTGTAAAACTTCGGCGAGCTGTGTGTATTGCTCCTCGGTATAGGGTATATCGTCAACACCTTCAAGTTCAATTCCGATAGAAAAATCATTACAACTTTCACATCCCTTGTATTTAGACTCCCCAGCATGCCAGGCGCGTTTATTGAATGGTACAAATTGTGTCAAAACACCTTCACGATTTATCAGTAAATGCGCTGAAACTCGTAAATTAATGATTTCCTGAAAATACGGGTGCTCCGTTATGGATAAATTATTGGTGAATAATTGTTCAATATAGTCCCCACCAAAGCGCCCGGGAGGTATGCTAATACCATGAATGACAATTAAGCTAATATTATCGCTATTAGGCCGATCATCACAGTTAGGGGAGGTTATATTATGAATTCCTTGAATTTTCCCAGTGCTTTTATCGATTTTCATTGAATTTTATCGGATTTACTTTTTTCGTTATTATTTTATCAATCAATTTATCTTACACAATATAATAACTTATAACATAAGTCTGAAAAAGTGTCGAAATAAAAACCAATAATTTTCGCTTTCCATAAATCTGATCGCACATACAAAATCGATACTGGTTTTTATCAGCAATTATCGTTATAAAAGGGGAGCCAGTTTGGAATAGATAAATTATAAAAATAAAGGAGAAGAATATGGCATTTTGGTATTCAAAAATAGCCGAAAATTGTTCACCAGATAATTCAGATACAGTAATGACATTACTAACAAATTGCACCGGTGCAATTGACGGATTACTTTGGAACAATTTGCTCACTTTGGGGTTATTCTTACTTACCGGTTTGTTCCTTACAATTCGAATGGGACTTATTCAAATACGCGGGTTTAAACATGCCATTAAATTAGTGCGAGGAAAATATGATAATCCGGATGATGAAGGTGAGGTAAATCATTTTCAAGCTTTATCAACCGCCTTATCGGCAACTGTTGGGACTGGAAATATTGCGGGTGTAGCGACTGCTATCTCCCTTGGTGGTCCTGGTGCCTTGTTCTGGATGTGGATAACAGCTTTCGTTGGTATGGCGACCAAATTTACCTCTTGTACCCTGGCAGTTAAATTTCGAAATATCGATCCAGATGGCAATGTTGCTGGTGGTCCAATGTATACCTTGCTTAATGCGCTTAATATGCGTGTTACTGCAGTAATTTTTGCTGTTTTTGCTGTGATTGCTTCTTTCGGGATTGGTAATTTGGTACAAGCCAATTCAGTGGTAGATGGTATCAGCTATTTAATGCCATTCATGAGAACCGATGATGGTCAATTTTTAAAATTTGGAATTGGCATTATTTTAACCGTTCTGGTCGGTATGGTTATTATTGGTGGTGTAAAACGAATCGCGAAGATTGCCAGTTATCTAGTGCCTTTTATGACTATTATTTATATATTTACGGCACTATTCGTGTTACTAAACCACCTTGCCGATATTCCAGCTGCTTTTTCAACCATATTTTATTATGCATTTAACCCCTACTCAATTGGTGGTGCAGTTCTCGCTGAAGCGGTTCGTTGGGGAGTTGCTCGGGGTGTTTTTTCAAATGAAGCTGGTCTAGGGTCTTCACCCATTGCCCACGCGGCTGCAAAAACCAATGAACCGGTACGAGAAGGCTTAGTAGCAATGCTCGAACCATTCATTGATACCATAATTATTTGTACCTTAACTGGCCTGGTTATCATCGTTAGTGGTGTTTATATTGATCGTTCGGACGATTTGGTAGGTGCAGCATTGACTGCTTCGGCTTTTAGTGAGTCATTAAGTACCTTTGGTGGTATTGTAGTTGGCGTTGGTTTAAGTTTATTTGCTTTTTCAACCATGATTGCATGGTCTTACTATGGCGATCGCGCTATAAAGTTCTTGTTTGGTGAAATCGCAGTATTACCTTACCGAGTAATTTTTTTATTTTTTATTCTTATTGGTTCAACAGTTAAATTAGAACTAGTGTGGAATATTGCCGATATCACAAATTTACTTATGGCTATTCCAAATATTATATCTTTGTTGTTGTTAGCAACTTTTGTAAAACGACTAAGTGAACAATATTTTGCTGAGCCAAATAATTTTGTAACAGTTTGATACACGAGATTATAAAAGTAACAACTCTATTACCCCACTAGTGGGCATTTAAGTTATACTTATTCCAGGTAGTATGTTTGCAAATATAACTTTATTGCTTATATTTCCGGTAACACTGGAGAGATTCGTACCTAAAAATCCAGTTGATTGATTAAATGAATAATATAACGATGTAAAAATTTTAAATGACTGATAAACAGTCGTTTATAACAAGGTGTTCTTAAATGTTTCGTATTGTGTCTCGAAGTTGTATTTACTTTTTTGTCATTGTTATTTCTGGCTGTAGTACTTTATCTATTCCAGACTGGGTTGAAGGGGAAAGCCAGTATTACATTCCTAAAGATTATTTGCTTGGACATGGTGTTGGTGGAAATATATCTGTTGCGGAAGATAATGCTTCACGAAAAATCACACAACAATTTAATTTACTCACTACATCAGAAGAACTTAGTTCACAAACAAATATTATATTTAATCAAATCGAATTTGAAGAACCCTGGCTCAATACAGATACCGATCAATATCATGTACTTGCGTTTATTTCACGCGACAAAGCAGCATCCTTTATTCTAAACAAAATGCTTGCATTAGATGAGTTAACCTATCAATTTTTTGAACAAGCAAAAAACACCACTGATTTATTAGAACAAACAAGTTATATCGACAGTGCTCTAAATGCACAAACCCGACGAATTAAATTAAAACCAGTATTAAAAATAGTAAACAGCGAAAACGATATCCCAAGCTCATATAATATCAATCGGTTAACAAAAATTCGCGATCAGTTACAAGTTAGAATAAACTTACAGGTTGATATTAAGCAAGAGAAACCAAATGTACTCGAAATCGATTCTATCATTAAAAATAGCCTTGACTCAGCCGGGTTTATTCGAAATAAAAATATATCATCTAAAAACCACTTACTCGTTGAATTAAAAATTAACGAGTCACCAATGTTACAAACTTCAGGTGAATTTTTTATGCAAGGTGTATTAACAGCGTCATTAAAGCATCAAGGTGAAAAGTCTGTTAGAGGACAATATCAATGGACTTTTAATCTTACAGCAAAAGATCATGAATCACTTATTCAAAAAACACGCCAATTTTTAACGACACAACTTAATACTAATTTAAAACGAGTTATCATGGATATGATGATAATTGAATATGCACACGAGGAAAACGTTCCTGATCAGGATTATGTTGATTTTGATATGCCTGAATTCAATAAACCTAAAGATATCACTAACAGTAAAACAAGCTCGACAAAATCAAATAATCTAAAGCCCGAGTCTTCCGTAGTACTACCGTTATCTACTGAAAAAATGTCAGGTAAAAATAATCAAATAAAGAATAATGAAGAAAAAACTACAGAATCAACTCAATCAAACAAACAAGATTCAGCGCCTGTATCCAACACACTGTCCAACACCCCTGCTGCTGCTAATAATACACAGAAATCCAGTAATACAAATCCTGCTCCTTCAAATAATAAAATACCTGAAAACAATTCCAGCGTAACGGATGATGATCCAATAAGTACCCTTCCTCCACTGTCAAATTAATCATAAGACAAATGTCAATTTCATTACCATCAATAGAAAGTATTCAACAGCAAGTAACACTTGCCTTACAAGAAGATATTGGTGACGGTGATGTTACAGCTCAACTAATAAATGAAGATCGTAATGCCCATGCTACCGTGATTAGTAGAGAACCAGGAATTCTATGCGGTTCGGCCTGGTTTGACCTGGTTTTCAAACAGCTCAACCCTGAAATAAATATCCATTGGTTAATATCCGATGCAGCTGTAATAAAAGAAAATCAGGAAATATGCACTTTTACCGGACCCGCTCACACATTACTAACGGGCGAGCGGACTGCATTAAATTTTTTACAATTTTTGTCGGGCACAGCCACAACAGTACAACACTATGTACAAACTATTTCAGGCACCCATGTAAAACTACTTGATACTCGCAAGACAATACCCGGATTACGTAATGCCCAAAAATATGCTGTACGTTGTGGCGGAGCTGAAAACCATCGTAGCGGTTTATATGATATGGTGTTAATTAAAGAAAACCACATCGAAAGTACCGGCTCAATTACACTGGCTTTACACACAGCACAACGCCAATTCCCTAATTTGCCTATTGAAATTGAAGTCGAAAAATTAATTGAGCTCGAAGAAGCACTTGATGCTGGTGCAAAACGAATTTTACTCGACAATATGACATTGGAAGTATTGCGCGAAGCGGTCAATATTAATCAAAAGCGTGCAAAATTAGAAGTGTCCGGTAACGTCACTTTAGAAACAATCCATGATATTGCACTCACTGGAGTTGATTATATTTCAATTGGTGCTATTACAAAAAACCTTAAAGCACTCGATTTATCAATGATTTTAAGTGCAATTTAAGCTCATCAGCAGGTATTGAAAAATATTTCACAAAATGTCGTTAAATTTGAGTGGTTTCATTGACGAATCACGAACTGTCATATATACCTTCTAATTATCAAGCTTTTAATTCTAACCCCCCAATAAGCAATTAAAGGAAAAAACATGAAACTATCGACAAAAGGGCGCTACGCTGTCACAGCCATGATGGAAGTTGCACTTAGAGCAAATAAAGGTCCAATAACTTTGGCTGACATATCTGTCACACAAGGAATATCAAATTCTTATTTAGAACAATTATTTAGTCAATTACGACGACATGGTTTAGTTAAGGGTGTTCGTGGTCCTCGAGGTGGCTATAGTCTTGCAAAAGATATAAGCGAAATAACTATTGCTGACATAATTATCGCAGTTGATGACAAAACCAAAGCAGTTAATGCCGATGCTGTCGCTGAAGCGAGTACTGC
Organism: Thiohalomonadales bacterium; assembly: GCA_048060815.1. GTDB lineage: Bacteria > Pseudomonadota > Gammaproteobacteria > UBA6429 > Thiohalophilaceae > CAYQUC01. The sequence continues at coordinate 10,836 of JBGMQW010000010.1, forward strand.
TAAAGCACCGTCACTCACAGATGAGATGTGGGAGCGTCTAAGTAAACAATTGTATGGGTTCTTAAGTACTTTAACCCTGGCTGATTATGTTGAGCAGTCTAATGTCGCCTCAATAACACCTAATTCATCTCAAACAATTCCGCAGCAACATCACTAAAATACGGTAATAAATCTATATCGCAATGGATTGCGTATTTATTACATTTATTTGAAATTAATCTTTCTTGAATTTATTTAATACCTGGAACATTAAATGAGTGTTTTTTTTGTCCTGTTGTTCTTTTGCAGTTTCCATTTCATCTTCTTTTTCCATATCTGCTAATTCTTGATCGCGACGTTGTTTTTCTAACTGTAAATTCTTTTGGATTTTGACTTTTAGATCCTGTTCCATATCTAAACCAAAAAAGTCATCAACCTCGTGAGTGATATAGCGAGCCAAATGATCCATAAAATCAGATTTCACATCTTCCACAAGTAAACGACGTACTTTTAAACCAAATTCTTCAAAATTAATCACCTTAAGACTAATACATGAATTATCGATATCTGCTGTAAATTCAAAACCAATATTAACTGTAGATTTAATAATGAAATCAGCGCTAACGACAGTGTGCACCTGGTCATATACATTTTTTTGTTGAAAATCCAGTGACGTAGTTTTAAGGTAATCAGAAATGCGACTCACATTTTTTTCACCATTGATAGCTATTTTCTTAGGTTCAGACTTGGAGCAAGAGAATTTTAACATGATTTGGGTGATATTCTGACGACTATCAACAAATAAGGAATAGTCTGATTGTTTTAAGTCTTTTAACCGTCCTAGTGAACCAAGGTTATAATTAACAAATACATCATGATCCAGATAATTTAAATGCGCAACAACTTCACTCAAATAACCATATAATTCTTTTAATGCCGGAGTAATGGATTCTTTATAAAAAAGCTCCCTTTTTTCACGTGCAAGGCGTTGCTGTTCTTCGACCCCTTTTTTAGAATCAGATTTTTTTCTTAAATCGTCAAGGTAACCCATTAATATCACTTATTTTCATTTACACTAATGGAGGTATGGTATTTCAGATCACGTTACTTTTCTAGTCTTATTAACCAACATCTAAAATAGTATCGACTGATTTAAATAGAAATGAAGTTTTTAAATTAACTTCTTTTGTATTTATATCTTTGAGTATTTTGGAAATTATTATTAAAAATGTGTCATTAAAAGTAGCCATAATATGATTAATAAATTAATGTCGATTTATTTTATATACGTTCTAAATTAAAAACCGTATGTAAAACCGTTAATTGGAACAAAATTAATTTCAATATTGAGTTAAATAATAAGCTAAATATGTTTACACATTATTAATTATTATGTAATCTTAAGGATAGCTGTATGGAAAAAATACTGTATTTCCCTACTATATATATTTAATTTCACAGTATTGGGCATCTTTTGAAGAAAATCGTCTTTTTCTCCACACTCCGTTGATGTTCTGATTAAATAAAGTAAAGTTAAACCACGGATTGGTTATGAGAATATTTATGACTAATAAAAAGACTACTATACTCATTGTTGATGATCACGCCATTTTAAGAGCAGGCATTCGAGCATTACTTGAGTCCCAAGAAGAATTCGATATTGTCGGTGAGGCTGAAGATGGTCGTCAAGCAGTTATTAAAGCAATCGAATTGAAACCTGATTTAGTATTATCTGATCTGTCCATGCCAAAAACAAACGGTACTGAATGTATTCGTAATATTAAACGTCGACTACCTGATACAAAAATACTGGTACTTACCGTTCATAAATCAGAAGAATATATTCATACTGCATTAAAAGCAGGAGCCGATGGTTATGTATTAAAAGATGATGGCCGTGATGAACTAATGTTTGCAATACGCCAAATACTTTCTGGTAAAACCTTCATTAGCCCCAGCATAGCATGCAATATAGTGAATGGATATTTGGACAATAAGAATCGTGACAAAGTCACGCCATCATGGGAAAAATTAACCCATAGAGAACGAGAGATTTTAAAACTAATTGCCGAATCTTATAAAAATAAAGACATTGCAAAATATTTATCTATTAGTCCAAAAACTGTCGAAAAACATCGTGCTAATATGATGAAAAAACTTGACCTGCATGATGCAGGAAGTATTACAAGCTATGCGTTGGAAAATGGATTAGTAAATTGTTAATATACTGCTTTTTCTATCTTTAATTAACATGGCCAAACTATTTTAATTGATGTACCGCCCGGTATTTTTGATACAATTTTAAATTTCCCTCCGGTCAACTCAGCCCTCTCTCGCATACTATTTAATCCCATTCCTGAGCCGTCGGTTTGGTTAATCATATTAGTTTCATTAAAATCAAAACCACAACCATTATCCACTATAGAAAAACAAATATTCTTGTTGTCATTTTCAAGTGTAACTTCAATCATATTAGCATTAGCGTGCTTCGCAATATTATTCATTGACTCTTGTAAAACACGATAAATAACAACTTTACAATAATCGTTAATATCATTCTCATCAATATTTATAAATTTATTAACTGTAATAAATTTATAAGTACCTTCAAATTTTCGAATAAACCAGTTAATTGTGGTTAATATACCCAAATCATCAAGCATTGAAGGACGTAGATCACTGGATATTCTACGCGTTTCTCCAATGGTTTCACGAATAGCATCAATAACGTCATTTAGCTCAAGTAATCCAGATGAACCTAATTTAGTTTTATGAGTATCCATTACATTTTCGACTTTAAATTTAATTGCACTTAACCACTGTCCAATACCATCATGTAATTCATAGGCCAAACGCTTACGTTCATTCTCTTGAGCATCGATTAATTGACTTGATAATAAATGCAGTCGATTTTCTGAATTACGCAATGTTAACTCTGTATTTTTTTGCTCAGTAATATCAATAATATTAACCAACAAAGTTTTTTTAACTCCAAGTTTGATCAGATTAAGTTTAATTTCAATCCAGACATGATCACCATTTCGTTGAATTCCTTTTACTACGACAGGTTGTTGCATTGGAGCAATATTTAAAATATTTTCAATAAAAGTATTTAAAGATTCCATATCTTCAGGATATATCAATTCCGACAAACTATAATCGATAAGATGCGTTTTTCGATAATCAAAAATATAGGCAAATCGGTCATTGCAATAATCAATTTTATTATTTTTGATTGTGCAGATACCAGCTAATGATGATTGTAATAATAAATTATAGCGCTCTTCAGATTCCATCAGAGCTGTTTTATTTAGAGTGTGATCCTCAAGTTCACGACGAAGTTCATTATTCGCTAGTCGTAATTGACTACTACGTCTACGAATTTTTTTCTCTAGTTCATTAGTATATCTTTTTAATGTTTGTTCAGCCGTTTTTTGTTCGGTAATATCATCTACAACTAATACTGCAAAACAATTCCGGGTATTAAATTTCTTTTCATCCTCTAACAAACGACGCAAAGAAAAACGCAGTGATTTGTTATTGCTTCCAGGACTACTTTCCCATTCAAGAAAAGAATCTTTTTGCAAGCCTTCCCAAATATGGTTCCAATCAATTTGATAATTTTTAGTGATTCCAGAAACTAAAGGTTTAATAACTTCTTCAACACTATGACCTAAGTGTGAAGCAACTGTTCCAAGCCCCCAGGAATCAATCGTTCGATTGACACGAACTACATTTGAACGTTTATCCAGAACAATGACTAATTGAGGCATAACATCAATTGTACTTTCCCATTCCTTTTTTGCCTGGGATATACTTTTAGTATGTTGTATCACAACTGGATTTACGTTCGGTTTTATTAAAGAAATCGATATTACATTTGCCATTGCATTTAAAAATGCAATTTTGGAATCATTAAATTCTCGATCAGTTTCAGAATAAACTGCTAATAGACCTGAATTTCCACCTTCGATAGAAATTGGAACACTAATACCACTAAAAACTGGATAACCTCCAATTAAAGTAGAAGCCATTTCACGATCTGTTTCATTAGATTCAGTAAATGAAATAATATCACGGCACAATAGCGACATTATTATTGCGCGTTGACCACGAATATTTTCTGTCTCAGGTGGTAATCCATATGTTCCTAAAATAATACTCTCTTCAGCATCCTTAATTATTTCACCAACAATGACATAACTTACTGGTAAAACTTCAGATATAAAATTAATCGCGCGCTCTACAACCGATGTTCGATTTTCATGTTCCAGAAATGTATCTTTTGAAAATTCACGTAGCCGTCGCAAGTAAATTTGTTCAGACGAAGAACTATCCGTTATTTCGTCAGTTGCAGTCGGAGTAATATCAAAAGTTTTCATTATCCTAAATTCCGCAGTTGACCACTTTGTGGTTATATAAAATATATGATTATTAACAACATAGCGTCGATACTAACTTCACCTGTAGGGTGAAGACGCTACGCTATGCATACTAATCTTACGAAGGAAGATTAGACACATTAATGAATGGCTATACTAAAAATCTCGTTAAGGACTAGCCATTTAATCACAGTGTTTAAATTGTCTTTCATCAAATACATAAGAAATCGCTAATATTTAATGCATAGTTTATGTAGCTTCACAGATAGAATAGTGGATTTAACACACTAAAGAAATATTATTATCAGTGGTTATCATTAAGGGAGAGCAAAATTATTGAACTAACTAGATAGAATGGTGCCGGAAATAGGAATCGAACCTACGACCTTCGCGTTACGAGTGCGCTGCTCTACCGACTGAGCTATTCCGGCAAAATATCCTGGTAATGACCACGATATCATACCAAAAATAATCATTGGTAGCGTTTAATATTGCAGGAAGAATGCTTATTGAGTCGATTCAGTGTTTCTTACTCGAATAATAATATCAACACCAGCCGTCTCGGTGCCTATTGGTAATTGCGGGATAGTTTGCAAATCAACTGCCGAAACATCTATATCAATTAATGCGCCGGTGTCCAGATTATAAAAATGATGATGTTTTTTAATATTGGAATCATAAAAAACTTTAGATGGATCAACAATAACTTCTCTTATTAAACCTTTGCGTGCAAATAAGCCCAGGGTGTTATAGACAGTGGCTTTTGATACCGCTGCATGCCCATTTACCTTGGCAAGAACTTGTTCAGCAGATAAATGTTGAGGCTTTTCAAACAGAATTTGTGCAATTTCAACTCGTTGCTGCGTCGGTGTGATACTACATGCTTTTAATTTCTTAATTACAGCATTCTTTAAAATGAATTGGGTTTCAACTACATCATAAGTAGATATCGTTTCAGATTTGTGTTTAATGTCATTAAGCATAACTTAGTATAAACGATGTTTTGTTGAAATTACTATCAGGGTAAATACTAATAATCACTATCATAATCCCGTATTATGGTAAAAGTGTTA
>JBGMQW010000010.1:16279-28344 GCA_048060815.1 Thiohalomonadales bacterium
GGTAAATATCATAACACATTGAATTTATTAAAATTATTAAAAATAATTAATACGATTTACACCGATAAGGCTCAATATCTAAAATTGATGGATTATCGAGTAGAATATCAGTCATTAATTGTGCAGATGCTAAGCCCAATACAATGCCATTCCGGTAGTGCCCACTGTTGATATAAACTCCTGTGATATTCGGATGCTGACTTATATAGGGTACGCCTTCAGTTGTTCCTGGTCTTAATCCAGCCCAATGATACTCAACTGGATAATCCGATAAGCCTGGGGCAATCGAAATGGCAGCTTCTAATAACAAATTGTGAGCTTCTATTGTTGTACTTTTATCAAAACCGACAAACTCTAAGGTACTACCAATTAATACTCGACCATCCTTACGGGGGATTAGATAATGATCCCGATCCAGAATAATTCGTTTTAAGGTATTTGGTGGTGTTTTGATGATCATCATCTGACCACGTACTGGATTTATCTCGACAGCTGGCTTTTGTGAAGAATCTAAATTATTGAAAAGTTCACCACTCCATGCACCACTTGCAATAATTAAATTTTTTGCTTTTATAATCCCGGTTGTCGTTCGTACAGAAGTAAATTGATTATTTTTAGTTATTATTTCCAAAACCTCGTTATTATCGTGTATCGTTATTTCAGAAAATTTCATCAATTGATGAAGGGCTTTCACAAATCGTGGATTACGAACCTGCCCAATTGCAGGTAACCATAGTGATCCCCCTTTACTATCATTACAAAACGGCTCAATTTCATGACATTCCGCTGCTGACACAAATGCGGTTTCGTTATGTTGTTTTTTAAGCCAGGATTCGATTTCTGCTTTTTGTCCGTCGACATTTCGAATTAACAAACCACTGTGCAAATATTCTGAATCTATTCCAGTATCATAAGTTAACTTATTTAAAAAATCGGGATAATGTATTTGGCTCCAGCGAGCCAGGTTATTAATAGCATCAGTATAACGCCATGGGTAAAGTGGTGATAAAATTCCACCACCAGCCCAACTAGACTCAGCACCAACTTTACCTTTTTCAATCAGAACTACAGACTGACCTTGTTGCGTTAATAGCTGTGCTGTCATCATGCCTATAGCACCAGCACCAACAATAATTGTATCAAACACTAAAAATTTACCTCGTCATAATCAAATTTTTCTAACACTAATCAATTTAAACATAAAATGGCTCGTTGGTATAAATTGATGAATATCAATGATAATGTGTATAGTTTACTTATTTATTCTAGGGAAATAACCATTTATCAGATTAATTAAACAGCACATCGGAGTTAACAAGACAAAAATTCTTCTACAGTCTATAAATTAACCATAAAGTTATTATTCGCAATGGATTTGCATTAAATCTAGGTAGGAAAATGCAAAAACATTCAGGTTTTACCATTGTCGAGTTATTAGTCACCATGGCTATATTTGGTGTTCTAGCTGCAATCGCATTCCCGCAAATGACGGGCTTTGCCGACAATAATCGTTTAGTCAATCAAGTCAACAATCTTTCTGCAAATTTACAATATGCCAGAAGTGAAGCTATTCGTCGGGTCAGAAATGTCACCATCGAAACTCTTGATGGTACAAATAAATGGCAAAGTGGTTGGCAAGTATATGTCGATCTTGATAACAGTGGTACAGCACAAGCCGCTGAATTGCTTCGAGTAGTTCCCACTTTAGGAACGACTACCACTTTTCTGGGAACAGGTGCTATTCCTAATCGGGTCATTTTTACTCCTAATGGTCGATCAAATGTCATTGTAAATATTGGTGAAACCTTTGATTTATGCCAAACCAATCGTACTGGTAATTATGGTAAATCACTTCGTCTATTCCCTATTGGTCGAGTTGAAGTAAAACCCAAGATTCTTTGTCCATAGCTAATTAAACACAGTGAGTTACAAAATGAAAGTAGTATTAAAAATGAAAACCAATTTGCTATCAGGATTTACCATGATAGAAATTCTTATTGCCATGGTTATTTTATCTGTTGGTGTTTTAGGGCTTGCCGGTCTTCAAGGTGCATCTATTAAAAGTAGTAATACAGCCTATATGCGTACAGTTGCAACCAATCAAATTTATGACTTTGCAGAACGCATGCGCTCTAACTCTGAAGGATTCAATTTCGTAGTTGACGGTGGTGATAATTCCTACAATCAACTATCGGGTATTCCAGTTTACCTTAATTGTAATATCGCAACAAAAACTCCAGGTGCAGGTTGTAACCCTACAGAACTGGCAATCCGTGATATTGCGATGTGGAATATTGAAAATGCGCGGGTTCTTCCTAATGGTCAAGGGACGGTACGCCGTGCAGGCCAATCATTCATCATTACCGTATCGTGGGATGAAGATAATTTAGGAACTGGTTTTGCAGTTGATGCTTTTGGTTTTCCTTTATGCGCACCATTAACTGCAAATACTTTAAAGTGCATGCAATACAGAATGGAACCATAATACTTTTACTAATTTTAAAAAGATCCACTTACGAGAAACATTATTATGAATCAAAATAAAATCTTCGGCGTCACCTTGATTGAACTACTCATCGCAATGGCGATTAGCTCAATATTATTAGTCGGTGTCGGCTCCATTTATAGTAACACCAAGAAAACGTATTTTGTGCAAGACGAATTTGGTCGATTACAAGAAAATGCTCGATATGCACTGGATGTGTTAGCAAAAGAAATTCGTAATGCAGGATATGTTGGATGTAAGAGTCTTTCTTTACTCTCACCAAATAATATCGTTACCAACCAGGCAGCATTTGGTGGAACTGACTTTAGTCCGACTAATTTTATATTGGGTCATACTGAATCTGGAGGAATAGTAAGCCCTCCGTTTCCATCACCACCAATAAATGCTGTTCAAAATAATACTGATGCTCTTACCATACGTCGAGGATCAAGCTGTGGTGGATACTTAACAGGTAATACCTCCCCTAACAACGCAAATGTACAACTCACCAGTAGTTGTGGTTTTAAACAAAATGAAATTGTCATGATTACCGATTGTGAAAGTGCAGATATTTTCAAAATAACAAACAATCCAAATGATCTCGGTGGTAATAATGCAATTACACTAGTACATAGTAATGCTGGAAACACTACAAATAAATTAAGTAAAATATACGGTGATAAGGCAACAGTTTTAAAGTTGCAACGAGATACTTACTTTATAACAATTGATCCTATTTCAACGAATTCAAGTTTGCATGTTCTCAAATTAATGTCACAAGGTGGTGTGTATGGGGTTTTTGAAACCCTGATTGCAGATAATGTTCAGTCTATGTTAATTGATTACGGCGTAGATCTTGATTTCGTGCAAGATACTGATTCTGATAGTATTGGCGCTGATACTTTCTTAACAGCAGCCCAAATAGTTAACCAGGGTACAAACCCGTTAAATAATGGTGCATCACTGTGGGCAAGCGTTGTTAATTTACGTATTCGCTTATTGATGCAAAGCAATGATGTTTCTGATCGAGTTCGTCCCTATCAATGGAATGGTGCAACTGTAACACCTGCTGCAGACGATTTTCGTATAAGACAAGCTTATACCATGACCATTAACCTTCGTAATCGAACACCTTAATTTAGAGCCTACTATTATGAAAAATATCAAACTAACTTGTTGTTATTACCGAACTCGGCCTCAATATCAAAATGGTGCTGTACTCATTATTGGACTCATTTTGTTATTTTCTCTTACACTTCTGGGTGTTGGTGCGATGAGTACAAATTTATTACAACAACGTATGGCAACCAATATGGGGGATGTCACCTTGGCATTTAATGCAGCCGATACCCTTATTCGAAGAGAACAACGATGGATTAGAACGCAACCAGACGAAACCGTCTTATTAGCAGTAGATTGTGATAATAACGTACAGTGTATTTATTATGCCGGCGAAGACAAAAAAAATATTCTGGTTACCACCTATTCCGAACAATGGTGGGAAGACCCGGCAGTGATGACCCAGGCATGGTGGAATAATAATGCCTATGATTATTGTTGCAATCCTATACCATCAAATCTTGCTAATGTGTTATCAGATCCCAGAATTGTCATTGAACGTCAACAGTATGAACTCGACACTATTGGTATTGGAACAACATCAAATCCAACTGGAACAACCTATTATCGAATGACTGCGCGTGGTACAGGCTCAACAAATTTGTCTGAATCTGTCCTTCAAGCGACTATTTCAAAACGCTGGAATTAATAGTTTAAGATTTAAAATTTAAGATAGTTGAAAATCGAAATTAATAGATGATTTTCATTGTAAATATTTAGTTATAAAACTGGAGAGATCCGAATGAGAAGTTACAAATACAATATCACAACATTACTTATTAGCAGCTTGCTTAGTCTAGGCTTGTTACAACCAGCCAGTGCTGCATCATTGAGTATTCCGGATTCGCCTCTTACAGTTACAACATTTACATTACCTAATATTATGTTTCTGCTTGATGATTCAGGTAGTATGCGTAATATGACATGGCACTCGGGTTACGATCCAACAGTAACGTATAATGATTGGAGCCCAGGTAATAATTGTAATAATTTAGGTAACTGGTGTTCGACTCAATCCAATGTTTATTTAAGTCCTACTACTGGTAGTCCAAACCGTGGCGTTCCACAAGGTTCATGTGGCACCGGTTATAAAGAAGGAAGATCTGGCGGTAACACTCGCTGTCTTAAACTACCTGATCCGGCAGCACCCAATACGGGTTATTCTGGTAGCTGGTACAATGGTAACTACCTTAATTATCTATTTGATACCTTTGGTGTTAACGGCGGAAATGTCGATCTTACAGCCATTATCCCTGGTAACAGCAGAATGGATGTTGCTAAAACCGTTAGTAAAAATGTTATTAATAGTTCATCGGGTATGAAATTTTGTTTACAATCTTTAGAAAATCTGAACATTAATGTTACTTGTCAACCAGATACCATTGCTGGTAAAAAGAATGTTACTGATAGTATTACTGCATTAGATCCCAGTAACTCGACTCCACTTGCTGAGACTTATCATGAAATCACCCGTTACTTTCGTGGCCTTGGTGCGTATACCAGTCCTATCACTGAACGCTGCCAGAAAAATTACGCTATTGTGGTTACCGATGGCTACCCAACCAACGATAATACTTACCCAAACAATGATCCTGATGATCCTGGTACTATATTACCAAATTGGGATGGATTAGCCCCAGCAACAACAGTGGCAGATTTTACTAATAGCACTATTCCACAATTCTCTGACGGTTTTAGCCCATTGACTGCTACTGGTGAAGGGGCATCACTTTTTTTAGATGATATGGCCAAGTTTGCTTATGATATTGATTTAAGAAGATCTCCTAAAACAACCGGCTCTAACGGTAGTGCAGTGGATAGTTCAGGCACTAGTTTTGATGCAATCGATTATCCTCAACAAAATCTGGTTACATTCACAGTGGGTTTTGCGGTAGACAATCAAATGTTACAAGATGCTGCTTTTTACGGTGATGGCACCTATTTTCAAGCAGCAAATTCATCCGGATTAACCACCGCACTTACTGGTGCACTGACTGATATTCAAGGCCGAACTAGTGCTTCTGCTTCGGTTGCAGCAAGTTCTGGATTTGTAAGTAGTGATACCGGTATTTACTTCGGCCGTTATAATAGTGGCTCTGCTACTGGACAATTACTTTATTATAAAATAGATCCTGTTACTGGCCAGTTAATTACAACTGGTTCAGGGCCATCAGGATCTTTATGGGATGCAGGTGCATTAATTCCGAGTACAACAGCGCGTAATATTTATTCGTCTAATGGTACAAGCGCAGTTAACTTTAAATGGGCTGCCACGCCATCTGCAACCACATTAACTGCAGCACAATTTGCTACCTTAGGAGCAGATGCCAATGAAAGAGAAAAAGTTTTAAATTATATTCGTGGTGATCAAAGTTGTGAAACGCTAAGTACTGGTGCATGCTCATTTGGTACTAAAAACTTACGCGATAGAATTAGTCGTTTGGGTACTATTGTTAATTCACAACCTTTATACGTTGGTCCTCCAGGAAATTTATACCCGGATAAATGGGGTGATGGTAGTTCTTCCAATCCCGAAAATTGTTCTGGTTGTGAATATTCTGCCTTTGTTAATAACACAACAAACAAAAACCGAGATCCAATGGTATATTTTGGTGCTAATGACGGTATGTTACATGCAGTCGATGCTGTTACAGGGATTGAAAAGTTTACCTATATTCCTGCAGAAGTTATCCCAAACTTGAAAAGTTTAAGTTCAACTACCTATTCACATCAATTCTATGTTGATGGTTCAGCTAATGTCATTGATGCGTTTATTGGTGGTACCGGTGGAAGCTGGTTTAGCGTATTGGTTGGTAGTTTAAATAAAGGTGGTCAAGGTGTTTTTGCATTAGACGTAACTGATCCAACTAACTTTACAACACCCAGTAAAGTTGCTTATTGGGAATTTAGTGATGCCATTGATGCCGATTTAGGTTATACCTATGGACGCCCTGCGATCGTTCGCATGCACAATAATCAATGGGCAGCTGTGTTTGGTAATGGATACAATAATTCTGTTGCTGCGTCTGCATCAGATACTAATATTAGTACCACAGGTTATGCATCATTGTTTATTGTATTTCTCGAAGGTCCAACCGGTACTGGTGGCGTATGGCAAGCATCTGACTACGTTAAAATAGATACCAAATATGGTTCTACTGGCACACCAAACGGTATAGCCTCTGTTACACCAGTAGATATAGATGGTGATAAAATTGCTGATTATATTTATGGTGGTGATTTAGAAGGAAATATGTGGAAATTTGATGTAACAACTTCTAACACAAGCCAATGGAAAGTAGCCTATAAACAAGGTAATACGCCCAAACCCTTATTTGTTGCCCAGGATGAATCAGGTGTGCGTCAGGCAATAACAACTCGACCAATTGTTGCTAACTCGGGTATTGGTGGATACCAATTATTTTTTGGTACCGGTCGATATCTGGATGCATCCGATTCCACATCAGCGGGTGTCACCAAAAAAGAACATTTTTATGGTGTAATTGATTTTGATGATGGCTCAACCTACACAACGCTTTCAGGCTTTACTAAACAGACTGTCACCCAAACTGTTACCAATGTTACCTTAACGGATGGTACTGGTAGCTCTGCAACAAATACCATTAGGCATGTATCAACAGGTGGTAATGATAGACCTCAAAACTGGTTCCTGGTATTACCCGATACGGGTGAACGTCAGGTTACTACTGCTGTTAAACGAGGTAAAAATATTATTTTCGTGACTAACATCCCATCCTCTGCGACCTGTGATTTTGGTGGTATCAGCTGGTTAATGGAAATTGATACACGCGATGGTAGTGCTCCAACATCTACCACCTTTGATTTAACCGGAGATGGCTCAGTTAATAGTTATGATAAAGAAAATGGCAAAAATGTGTCCGGTGTTCGTTATGATGGGAAATTAAGTAGCCCTACAATTCTAGCCGGCGAACTAACGGATAAAAAAATCATGACAACCTCGGCAGGTAATGTACAGGTTATGACAGAAAAAAGTCCTGCGGGTGCTAATCGACGCCATTCATGGCGACAACTGCGATAATTTAATTTGGAGAACTAAAGATGAAAAAAATACTATTAACGTTATTATTTATTCTGACATCAATATCATTTTCAACGAATGTTTATGCTGGTAAAGCATTAGAAAGTGGCATGATTAATCAGATAAACTATATTAAACTCGATATTAATATTAATGGTAAATCCTATAAATTATCGAACACAGTAAAAGTCTATGGTTTTGATGGGAATAAATACCTTAATGTAAAGAAGCTAGAATCAGACATGAATATCGAGTTTAAATTTACAACCAATCGTGGCGTTAAAACAATTTCAGAGATTTGGGTAAGATTTGTTTAATTCCTATTTATATTAAGTTTAAAATGAGAATACTTTAGATATGCATTTAAAAAATAAGCAAAAAGGAATGACATTAATCGAGCTTATGATAGTTCTTGCAATTATTACAATTCTTGCGGCGCTTGCCGTTAATCTGCTTGGAGGTCAAAAAGATAAAGGTCTGCGTGCTGAAGGTGTCAGTGCTATTATGAAAGCTGTTCAGGAATTTGAAGCTTGTGCCCGGGATTCTGGTGGTGTTTATACTGCTTGTGTCATTCCTGTAGCATTCGTAAATTCAGTTAATAACAGATTCACTGTCACTGTAGCCGCACAAACAGCAACTACGTACATGATTACTGTCACAAGGCTTACTGGAGTCGATGAACAATGCACTACAATGTCTGTTGATCATTTAGGACAAAAGTTTTTTACAACATCTGATGGTACTGGCACATTAGCTCGTTGCTGGAGTGGGACTTAACTGTGGAATTTAGGTTAAATATTATTTTTGCTGTAATTCTTTTGGTAAGGAAAAAACCACTCGTTCGGTGATACCGTTGATTTGATCAATCTCTGTAGCTCCCCACAGTTGTAATTTTTCAATTACGTTTTCCACAAGTAGACACGGAGCAGAAGCACCCGCGGCTAAGCCAATACTATTTTTATTTTTAAACCATTCCTGATTTAATCCTGTTTCATCGTCGATTAAATAGGCCGGGGTTCCTAATCGTTCCGCAACCTCACGTAAACGATTAGAGTTAGAACTATTTGATGAACCTACGATTAGAACCACATCACATTTATTGGCTAATTGTTTTACTGCATCTTGTCGGTTCTGAGTAGCATAACAAATATCGTCTTTTTTGGGACCTTTAATATTTTTGAATCGTGAACGTAAAGCATCAATGACCTTTACAGTATCATCCATAGATAACGTCGTTTGTGTTACGTAAGCAAGATTATCCGGATTTTTAACATCTAAATTTAATACGTCAACAGTATTTTCGACTAAATACATTTTGCCACCAGAACTTGAGTCATATTGTCCCATTGTACCTTCAACTTCAGGGTGTCCTGCATGTCCAATTAAAATACATTCATGACCGGTTTCGCTGAATTTAGTGACTTCCATATGTACTTTCGTCACTAATGGGCAAGTGGCATCAAATATTTTTAATTGTTTCTGTGCTGCCTGATTTCTAACTTTCTGTGATACCCCATGAGCACTGAAAATAACAATGGATTTTTCAGGGACTTCAGCTATTTCTTCTACGAAAATAGCACCTTTATCACGTAAACATTCAACAACATATTTATTATGGACAACTTCATGCCGTACATATATCGGAGCTCCAAACATATCAAGTGCTGTTTCAACGATTCCAATGGCGCGATCTACACCGGCACAAAAACCACTGGGATTTGCGAGTAATACATTCATAGTGGTATTTTACCACATTTAAACGCATTGATTAATGACATATTTTGCAGGTATTTAAATTAATTGAACACTGTATATTATTGAAATTAATACCAATCTTTCAGGATACATAGCAATGCAGTCATTATACGATAAATACTTAAAGTATCGTATTTTCAACAAACCACAAACCACTAAAACAAACAACAAGTTTACCCTGTTTAATAATATCACCATGCTGTTTTAATTTAGCAAGCTTATAATTTTTCCATATTTGATACTTTAATTGTGTGATTTTTTGAACCGGGTATCTGGCTTCTACCTGATGTATTTCATTCTCTGTAATTACAGCCCAGACTTCACTACTATTTTTTGAAAGTCGGTATCGTGTTTTTGATGCAATATTATTAAAACAACCAAATTCATCTGGTAAAATCTTAACTGTAATGTCATTTAGATTTAACGGAACAAAATACCAACCTACGGCCTTTTTTTCTTGTGTTTCTTTTAGTATTAAAAATTGATTTAATTCTGATACCCGGTTACTTGCATCTTGATAGACTGAGTAGTCCGGGTTTTTTGGAGTCAATACGGCTTGATTCTCGGTTTCTAAAAGTAGTTCAAAATGTTTGAACCGTCCTAATGGTAATTCAGAAGCCCAACCAACTTTATAATAACCGTTTGTGGTATCACACCTTATTACAAGTTGATGTGCATTCATAACATATTTAATTAACTTCCAGAATCTCAACAAAAAATTGAATGATATGTCCGGAAAGTGGGTGGTTAAAATCTACTTTCACAACTTTTTCACCAACGTCAATAATAGTACCTGGAATTTCATCTCCTGAAGGTGTTGAAAAACTAATAATAACACCTTCATTAATTTCGAGTTCATCGGCAAACTCATCTCGTTGCATTTCATGTATATTCTCATCATCAGGAAAACCAAATGCATCACGTGGTTCAATTTCCAGGGTTTGCTTGTCGCCTGTTTTTAAACCGTATAACACCATTTCGAGACCTTCAATCAGTGTGCCATCGCCCATTTTAAATTTTAATGGCTCATCTTCAATTGAACCATCAGCCACAGTGCCGTCTTTCAGGATTAGTGAAAAGTGCATTACCACTTCGCTACCGACATTAATTGTTTTATCACTACTGCTTATATCAGTCATTTTAATTATTTCGAATTTAATATTTCGGTATCTGATTGTTCTTTTTTAAAATTACGTATCATATCGATTATCAACATCGTTGCGCCAATACTAATAGCTGAATCTGCAATATTAAATGCCGGCCAGTAATGTTTTACGCCATCAGTTTCAATGTATACGTGAATAAAGTCGATTACATAACCAAAGATTAGTCGATCACTTACATTACCTAAGGCACCACCGAGAATAAATGCTAATGCAATAGCTATCCATTTTTCTGAGGGTGTTAATTTTTTAATCCACATAAAAATAAAACCACTTACTACAATTGCAATTGCAGAAAAAGCCCAACGTTGCCAACCATCGGCATCATTTAAAAAACTGAATGCAGCACCACGATTATACATAAGCGTAAAATCAAACATTGGCATAACACCAACACTTTCACACGGATAATATTCACACAATACCAAAGAAGCTACTGCTATTTGTTTGGTGATTTGATCGAGTATAATAACCAAACCAGTCACCCATAAATATTTTAACATTAACTCTAATCCTGATTTAATAAAAATTTTCGTATATTTAAAATTAACTAACTAAGCATAGGATCGTGACTCTCCACTACCTGTAATATTGTCCACGCAGCGTGAACATATTTCCGGATGTTCGGGTATTGAACCAACATCCTCACGATGATGCCAACAACGAATGCACTTATCAAAGCTGGATGCTGCGACTTCTATCCAGATTTCATCGTTAGTTGATAATGTTATATGTTTGGCATTTTCTGGTGGCGTTTCAACTAATTGAATTCTCGCATAAGATGTTATTAGTACAAAGCGTAATTCATCATCAAGCTTCGCAAGCTTTTCATAAATTTCTCGGCCACAATATAGATCCACTTCAGCATCCAATGATGAGCCAATTTCACCTACCGTACGAAGTTCTTCTAATCGTTTCGAGACGACATCACGCACTTCCATTACTAATGCCCAATAATCAAGATTCATATCAGGATAATTCGAAGTCATTTCAGGATATAAATACCACGCATCTAAAAACACCGAAGCCTTAACACTTTGTTCCCGCTCACCCGGTATAATTTTCCAGATTTCTTCGGCGGTAAAACTTAAAATGGGTGACATTAGACGAACCAGTGCTTCAATAATATAATAAATTGCTGTTTGTGCTGAACGACGCGTTATACTATTTTTTTGAGTGGTGTATATCCTATCTTTAATGATGTCGAGATAAAAACCACCCAATTCAATAGTACAAAAATTATGAAGTTTTTGATACACATTATGAAACTCATATTTATCATACGCTTCCGTAATATCATTTTGTAATTTCTGCACTGCCTGTACAACCCAAAAATCCAGAGCTAACATTTTGTCACCAGAAATAAGGTCTTTTGATGGTTCAAAACCATCCAGATTAGCTAATAAAAAACGCATGGTATTTCGTATGCGACGATAAGCATCGGCCATTCGTTTTAATATTTCATCTGAAACCGTCATTTCAG
>JBGMQW010000010.1:28444-33499 GCA_048060815.1 Thiohalomonadales bacterium
CGACGATAAGCATCGGCCATTCGTTTTAATATTTCATCTGAAACCGTCATTTCAGTTCGGTAATCCGTCGCTGAGACCCATAAACGTATAATATCGGCACCCAGACTATTAGCCACTTTTTGAGGTGACATAATATTACCTTTAGACTTTGACATTTTTTGACCGTTCGAATCAACTGTAAAGCCATGGGTTAATACGGATTTATAAGGAGCACGACTATTGATTGCGACCGAACTTAATAATGATGATTGAAACCAGCCACGATGTTGATCTGAACCTTCCAGATACAAATCAGCTATTGGATTTTCACCAAATTCCTGCCGTTGATCCATTACTGTAAAATGAGTCACACCAGAGTCGAACCAGACATCAAGTGTATCGTTTAACTTATCGTAATCTTTTGCATCTGATCCAAGAATTTCAGATGGTTCAAGTTCAAACCACGCATCAGCTCCTTTGTCTTCAACTTTTTTAGCAACTTGTTTTATAATATTTTTAGTATCAGAATGTAACTTTCCGGTTTCCTTATGCACAAATAGTGGTATCGGGACACCCCAGGTTCGTTGTCGCGAGATACACCAATCGGGTCGGTTATTTACCATACCTTCAATTCGAGCTTCCCCCCATGATGGCATCCAGTTGATTTTTTTAATTTCAACATTGGCTTGCTCACGTAATTTATTTTGATCCATGCTAATAAACCATTGCGGGGTAGCTCTAAATATAATAGGTGTTTTATGTCGCCAGCAATGTGGGTAGCTATGATTTATTGCTTCCTCGTGTACCAAATTGTTAGCAACAAGTAAGCGCTCGATAACTTTATCATTCGCTTTAAAAACATGCTCACCTGCAAAAAATTCAGTTGATGCCAGGAAAACTCCATTAGAGTCCACCGGATTATCAATTTTTAATTTATATCGCATACCAACCACGTAATCATCTGCACCATGCCCGGGTGCGGTGTGCACTGCACCGGTACCAGCTTCGGTTGTAACATGATCACCTAATATCACGGGTACTTCACGTTTGTAAAATGGATGTGCTAATTTTAAGCCTTCCAAATCTGCTCCGACACAATGTGCCACTATTTGGTAATCATCAAGATTATAACGTGTAACAGCAGACGCTAATAAATCCTTTGCTAAAATTAAATATTCTGGTACGTGGTCAGCCACACCACTACAAGAAAAAACGACGTATTCCAATTTTGGATTCAGGGCAACAGCCTGGTTTGCAGGAAGAGTCCAAGGTGTTGTTGTCCAGATAACAATCGAAACACGATCTGATTTTATTTCTGCACCACTCTCAAGTACGCAGCGTGCTTTTAAAACTTCAATATCCAAAACTTCAAATCGCACATCAATTGCGGGTGAGATTTTGTCTTCATATTCAACTTCAGCTTCTGCCAAAGCCGAACCACAACTTGTACACCAGTGCACTGGTTTTGAACCTTTGTGTAAATGACCGGCATCAATTATTTTACCCAGAGCTCTAATAATATTAGCTTCAAATTTGAAGTCCATTGTTAAATAAGGATTGTTCCAATCACCTAAAACACCAAGACGTTTAAAGTCTTCACGTTGTCCATTAACCTGACGTAACGCATATTCACGACATTTGGTGCGAAATACTTGCGGTGTTACTTTAACTCCCGGTTTTCCTATTTTTTTCTCAACCTGTAATTCAATTGGTAATCCATGACAATCCCAACCTGGAATATAGGGAGCATCAAAACCACTCAAAGTTTTTGATTTAACGATGATGTCTTTTAGAATTTTATTAAGTGCATGTCCAATATGAATGTCACCATTTGCATAAGGTGGTCCATCATGTAAAATAAACTTTGGTCGACCTTCACAAGCTTTACGAATTTGGGCGTAAAGATCATTCTGGTGCCATTCTTTAACCCAGTTAGGTTCTCTATTAGCCAAATTGGCTTTCATAGAAAATTTGGTTTTTGGTAAATTTAATGTATCTTTATAATTAGTCACAATATTGTCTTATTTCTTTTGGTTAATGAACTTGCCCTGTTTTAAAAAATACTTTAGATTCTTGCACATCTTTATTTATTTGATCCTTTAAATCTTCTAAATTATCAAAACGAATTTGATCTCTTAGCTTGTGCAAAAAACTAACCTGTATATGTTTACCGTAAATATCACGATTAAAATCAAACATAAAAACCTCTAACAAAGTTTTAGTGCCATTGACGGTTGGTCGATTTCCGATACTGGCAACCCCTGCAATTGGTTCGCCATCAATACCAAATACCTCCACCACAAAAATTCCATCCATTGGTGACACTTTTCGATGTAAAAATATATTTGCGGTCGGAAAACCTAACTCCCGTCCCAGTTTATCGCCATGAGCTACTCTACCACTCATGCGATAACTTCGGCCAAGAAGTTTTTCTGCATAACTTAAATCACCGTTTTGTAATGCCTGTCGTATTCGTGTGCTGCTTACGCGCTCATCATCAACTTCAAATGTGTGCATGTTAACAACACGAAATCCATTATCTTTACCCGCTTGTTTCAACATTTCAAAATCGCCCAGACGATTATGACCAAATCGAAAATCATCACCAACTACTAAATATTGAACACCCAGGCCATTTATAAGTATATCCTTAATAAAATTTTGAGCCGTCATTGCTGCCAATTTTTTATTAAATGGCAAACTCAACATTCGTGTTACTGAAAAGCGACTTAATGCCAGGCATTTTTCTCTAAACCGAGTCAATCGTGATGGTGCTTTTTCATGAAGAAAAAATTCCAACGGTTGTGGCTCAAAACTAATCACCACCATGGGTAAATTCAACTCAGCAGATTTTTCAGCTAATTGACCTATGACTGCCTGATGACCTAGATGCACTCCATCAAAATTACCAATGGTTGCAACGCAACCATGATGTTTTGCTTTAATATTGTGACTTCCGCGTATCAGTTCCATTCCATTCCAGTCCAGCTCGGTTAACCTCGATATTATATCAAGAACTTTGCTCCCACATATGATGTTTTGCTATTTTTATATAGTCTACTCACGAGTTAGTCGGTTTACGAAATATAGCAAATTTTAGCCCCAAAACTTTCAAACTCAAAAAGTAGATGGTGACACCAGAAACTACTGAAATACTCAAGTTAATAACTCGTGTGCTAATATCAACCTCGGGGCCGGTCCATATTGAAATATCACCAACTAGATACCACAAAACAAAGCCCATAATAATACTAGACAAACTTACCTGGATGAATAACCGGCTCCATCCAGCTTCACGAAAATAAATACCGCGTTTAATTAGTCCACGCAATAATAATAAAGCATTTATAAATGCAGCAATTGCAGTTGCTAAAGCCAAACCGGCATGCGGCCCATGCCATCCAAAAACATTCCAGATATAAACAAATGACAGATTCAATACCACATTCACAAACATCGCAATGAGGCTATAACGCACCGGACTACGCGTGTCCTGCCGTGCAAAATAACCCGGAGATAATACCTTTATTATAATAAAACCAGTCAAACCCGTACTGTAAGCAATTAAACTGTAAGTTGCCATCATTACGGAGTCTGAAGTAAATGAGCCATGTTGAAATAACGTACTTATTAATGGCCCGGCTAATATAATTAATGCAACCGTAGCCGGTATACTGATTAATAACACCCAACGTAATGCCCAATCTAAAGTATGCGAAAATGACTGTGGGTCAGAATCACCATGATGTTTTGATAAACTCGGCAAAATTACAGTGGCTAACGCTATTCCAAAAACACCCAGAGGAAATTCTACAAGTCTGTCAGAATAATATAACCATGAAATACTGCCATCCTGCAAATTTGAAGCAATCATTAAATCTATTAATAAATTAATCTGAACTGCCGAGCTGCCAATAATGCCCGGTATCATCAAGCGCATGATTTTTTGCACTTTTTCTTGTTTCCACGCCCATCGAGGCCAATGTAATAAGCCTAATTTAGCCAGGTAAGGTATTTGAAACGACAGCTGCACAATACCGGCCACAAAAACACCCCAGGCCAGCGCTACTACCGGCCGTTCCATTAATGGAGCTAAATATATCGCAGCCAAAATTAAGCAAACATTTAATAGCACCGGTGTAAATGCCGGAATAGCAAACCGTCCATAAACATTTAAAACACTGCTAACCAGAGCCGTTAATGAGATAAAAATAATATAGGGAAATGTAATTTTCAGCATTTCAACTGTCAGGTCAAATTTCTCCGGATTATCTGTAAAACCACCTAAAGTGAACGCCATGACCACAAATGGTGCAGCTATTACCGCTATCACCGTAATCAGGATCAATATAACTGCTAATGTTCCTGCAACATTTCTAACTAATTGATTTACTGCTTGTTCACCCTCGCTTTTAACCTCACTCAAAACGGGTACAAATGCTTGAGAAAATGCCCCTTCAGCAAACAACCGACGAAGAAAATTAGGAATTTTAAAAGCGACAAAAAATGCGTCGGTAACTTGACCTGCACCAAAAATATTGGCAAATATGATATCACGTAGAAATCCCGATATTCGTGATATCAGGGTAAATCCGCTGACCGTAAAAGTGGAACGTAGTAGGCTCATTCTTTTGATTTTTTGGTGATTTTTCCAGGACTCATGTCTGTTACAATAAGGGAATCACCCCTATTTTGCAAGAAATTACAATCACTTAGAGTATTACATTAATTACACCGGTGTAGCTGCCAAATGAATAACCTACAGAAAGATTTGATTCCGGACACAAAAACACGCATAATGCCCAGCTCGAAAAACCCTAAGCAGGAGAAAGGCTTTGGCCAATTCACCACAATCAATTAAACGTGCTCGCCAGTCAGTAAAACGTAGAGCACACAATGCAGGCTTACGCTCACGTATGCGTACCTTAATTAAAGACACGTTAAACGCTATCTCAGGTGGTGATAAAGAAGGAGCAGCTGCTGCCTTCAAATCTGCTTCACCTGAAATCGATAAAATGGCAAATAAAGGTTTAATTCATAAGAATAAAGCTGCGCGCACTAAAAGCCGTTTAAATA
>JBGMQW010000011.1:0-32357 GCA_048060815.1 Thiohalomonadales bacterium
GTTACACGCAGGGTTACTGAGTTTGTGATTGCCCCTCACCTCGTGAATCACTCGCTGCGGATACCTGTTTTGTCTTTTTATTTAAAATTACTACCTGCATATTACCGTAACTTGAATCTAATTTTTTAATGTTATGTCCGAGTTTTTGTAATTTAGTATTTTCATCGACTGTAAATGCATCTGGTTCAACTTGAACAACATCAGGTAAATACTGGTGATGATAACGAGGTAAATTTACTATTTGCTTGGCATTGGCGCCATTCATAAATGCCATCATGCCATGAAACACCATGGTTATAATTCGACTACCACCAGGTGTTCCGATAATGGCAAGTTGATTCTCATTTTCAATAAAACTGGGACTCATACTTGATAACATACGTTTACCGGGAGCTATAGCATTTGCCTTGGCACCAACAAGTCCATAAACATTCGGTATTCCCGGTTTAGCCGAAAAATCATCCATTTCATCATTGAGTAAAACACCAGTACCCGGTGCTACAAAACATGAACCAAACGGATAATTAATACTGAGTGTTGCTGAAACACGATTACCGTTTTTATCGATTACTGAAAAATGAGTAGTATCATGCCCCTCGGTTAATTTCATTTTTCCAGGAAGCTCAGTACTGATGCTTGCTTTATTCAAATTAATATCTTTAACTAATTTTTGGGAATGCGTTTTACTAATTAATTGCGCAACAGGAACATTGACTACATCACTATCACCTAAAAACTCAGCGCGATCACGGTAAGCCCGGCGCATAACTTCAATTATTAAATGTTTTTGCTTTACGCTTGATAATTTGTCCAGTTCATAATTTGATAACATATTAAACATGGATATTAATGCAACACCACCCGATGAGGGTGGAGGCACACTGGTAATTCGATAACCTTGATACTCACCAATTAGTGGTTTACGTTCGACGATACGATATTCAGTTAAATCTTTAAGTGACCAGATGCCTGTTACTGCCTGTGTGCCGCTTACCAAGTCTTTAGCGATGGTACCGGAATAGAAACCATTAAATCCTGACTTACTGATGCTCGTTAATGTGTTAGCCAGATCAGACTGAACAATCTTAAAACCTAGTGGCGGTACTTTATTTTTATATAAAAATATTTTAGCCGCTGCTGGTGATTGTTGTAATGCTTGTAACCGAAAGCCGGCCATACGGCGATATTGTTTTGTGACAGTAAAACCTGTGTTAGCCGCACGGATTGCCGGTGCCAGATTTTTACTTAGCGCTAAATTACCGTATTTTTTTGATATATGAACTAACGCAGCAGGTTCACCCGGGATTCCAGCCGCTAATGCGCCATCGACCGATAGCTTTGGAATGACATTACCCGATTTGTCCTGATACATAGTTTCGGTTGCTGCAAAAGGGGCTCGCTCCCTACCATCAATCACGACACTGCGTTTATTGTTGGCCTCATATAATAACCAAAAGCCTCCCCCTCCCAGTCCGGAACTATAAGGTTCGACTACGGCCAATGTCGCACTGATAGCGACAGCGGCATCAAAGGCATTACCACCTTGAGCCAGTATTTCAAATCCAGCCTGAGTAGCAGCAGGATGAGCTGTTGCAATAGCAGCTTTTGAGGTCGTATCAGCACTAAATAGTAAAATTGGATTAGAAAAAAATAACAGAAAAATTAATAAATTGTAAAAATGTCTCATCCTACATCCTGTATAATTTATCCAGAAAAGATTGGGATATTGGTTACTATCTAAATTTTATCGCTATGGTACTAACCAACCATCAATAACTGGTATTTGTGTTGTAATTGTTCTTGAGATTCAACGTGTTTCGGATCTTGTGGGATACAGTCTACTGGACAGACTTCTACACATTGTGGTTCATCAAAATGCCCTACACACTCGGTACACAGGTTAAAATCAATCTCATAGATTTCTTCACCCTGGCTAATCGCATCATTTGGACATTCTGGCTCACAGACATCGCAATTAATACATTCATCGGTAATAAACATTGACATAATACAGGTATATTAGCGGATTCTGTTATTGATTGCAGCCACAACTTTTCTGGGGACAAATGCAGATACATTTCCCCCCAAACTGGCGACTTCACGCACTAAACTGGATGATATGTAAGAATATTCTTCTGCTGGCGTTAAAAAAAGAGTTTCTATATCAGCTGATAGATGCCGATTCATACTCGCAAGCTGAAATTCGTATTCAAAATCCGATACCGCGCGTAATCCCCGCAGGATGATATTGGCATCTTTTTGTTTAGCAAAATCGATAAGTAAGGTGTCAAAACCACATACCTCAACATTTTTAATGTCTTCTAATACACTTGTTGTTAATGTCACCCGTTCGTCAACACTGAAAACCGGTTGTTTGTTGGTGCCTTTGGCTATTGCCACAATAACTTTATCAAATAATTTCGATGCTCGACGCACTAAATCATAATGACCATTAGTGATAGGATCAAAGGTACCGGGGTAAATTGCAATATTTGCCATACTTATTATATCGTTACTAATCTAGCCTGGATTATAATCCAGTTTAGCGTTTAAAAACCAATTCAATCGATGAAAACTCTTCAATATCCGCTGCTGATAAATACGTTATTTCAGTAAACGGTGCTGCTCGCCGTACCGCTTTAAGGACAGAATCATCAAAAGCACGTCGGCCACTGCTTTGTTTTAATCTTATCGCAGTAATATAACCATCCCTGCTTAATTCCAGAACTAAAACTGTTTTAAATTTCGGATGACTTCGACGATAATTCCATAGATCAAAAATTTTATGTTGAATAAGTTTAACGCACTGACCTTTGACAGTGCATTTTGCTGCTATTTTTGTAATGCTATCAGTACTACTTTCCTGATCATCACCGGCTAAATTCGTAACCATGATATTGGCTTTTTTCTCATGATCAATACTGGTACGTTGTGAATTCTGTTTCGATGATTTTATTTTTTTAATTGATGACCTGGACTGACCAGCATTAAGCCCTTGAGTCGAGACAAAAATGCTAATAATAAACAAGAAAACAATCCAGGTTAATACCGAAAAAAAATGATTTTGCATTATCGTCCCTTGTGAATTTTAGTTATCTACTTGTATTAAATAACAAGTTACCTGGGCCATTACTTTATCTTTAATAATTGTCCAGTTATCTGGAAGATTCGGTAACATTTCGTTCTTTGCATTTTCGATATATATTAATCCATCTTTATTCATTTTATTTTTATCACTCATCAATTTAATAACTGGCTGAATCATATTTTTCTGGTACGGTGGATCCAGGAAAACCAGATCAAATCTAGTGCTTGCTGTTGACAAATAAACCTGTGCATCACAACATTGATATTCTACACTATTATTTGTCAGTTCTGAGTCAATTTTTAATATTTGATGTTGTTGTTCCAGATTGTTAATAATGAATTTTTCTGAATCTACAAAAACCACTTCAGTTGCACCACGAGATAAAGCCTCAAATCCTAATACACCACTGCCAGCATAAAGATCAAGACAACGACTATTAACAATATATGGCGCAAGCCAATTAAATAAAGTCTCGCGAACTCTATCCGGTGTTGGGCGAATGGACAAATTGGTTGGAAAGCGAATTTTTCGTCCACGCCATCGTCCTGCGATAATCCTGACTGTTGAGGTATTCGCAGCTGACTTGCCCATGCTTACACTATTTCTATAAACTCACACCGTGATTATTTTTTAATGTCTTTTTTTATTTCTTCAACTTTTGGTTGGTCGAGTTTTCGGTCACCAACGATCACCGTTAATAATTTTGTTGGATCAATTCTACGACTAAATGCATCCTTGACTTGTTCTAGTGTTAACGCGTTAATCTTATCAACAAACGTTGCCAGGTAATCTAGCGGTAATTCATAAAAACCAATCATTGCAAGATAATCTACAATTTCTTTATTACTATCAATTCGCAACGGAAAACCACCAGCCGTATTCAACTTGCTATGTTCTAGTTCTTCAGCTGTTGGACCTTCTTTAATAAACTTTACCAGAACTTCATTTAGTATTTTCAAGGCCTCATCAGTTTGATCATTTTTAGTTTGCATACCAATTATAAACGGCCCATTAACCCGCATAGGAATAAACATACTGTATGAACTATAGGCAAGTCCGCGCTTTTCACGAATTTCATTTACTATACGTGAGCTAAAACCACTACCGCCTAAAATATGATTACCAATATATAAGGCATAATAATCTTTATCACCGCGTTTAAGTCCAATATTTCCCATTACTATATGTGTTTGAGATGATGGAAATTGTTTCGAAATTGTTTTCGACTCAGGATACCTTACTGCTTCAGTTAATGCTGTTGCTTTCTCTCCTACTGCTAAACCTTTACTAATATTTTCAGCAATTTTTGTTGCCTCAGTTAATTTCAAATTACCGACCATAACTATAACGGCATTTTTTGCCACATAATATTGGTTGTAAAAAGTTTTCAAATCCTGAATTGTTATAGCTTTGATACTTTGTTCGGTACCAGTGCTTGACGAGCTATAGACTTGCGAGCCAAATAAATTTTTATAAAATAATTTATTTGCTATGCTCGCAGGTGATTGTGATTCTGCTTTTAATCCGATAAGCATTTGCTTTTGAGTACGTTCAAAATCGCGCGTTGGGAATGTTGGTGCTTGTAACACAGCCATAAATGTTTCAAGTGCCTGATTAAGTATTTTAGTATCAGTTAAAGTCCGTATACTCAAAAATCCCATATCTTTTAAAGACGATGTTGAAAATCGAGCACCAATACTATCAAAGCGCTCTGCTATATCATCACTACTTAAAGTAGTTTCTCCAAGTTTAGCACCTTGATCTAACATCCTGTTGGTCATTATCGCTAGACCAGGTTTACTTGCATCACGAGCACTTCCTGCATCAAACGTTACACGCAAATCGAGCATGGGTAATTGTAGCGTTGGTACAAATAGAACTTTAGAACCATTCCCGGTTTTCCAGGTTTGAATTTTTGGACCACCACCTTCAACACTGGTCACTTCCGGTTCGATTATTGATATCTGGTTTACTTTATTGAATAAAAATACAACAACAATCACTGCAACAAGTGCCGCAATACTAAAAATTAGATTCTTCTTTGTTGAAGACATACGTATTCCCTGTTTTAAATATTAAATTAATGGTGGACCGGTTTGATTTTTTTATTTAATGCTTTATTTAATTCCTGCGGAATTAAAAACGCTACTGTCAGCCGATCTTCAATAAGATATTTTTTGGCAACTTGTTGAATTTGCTCTGCAGTTACTTCACGTACTTTAGAAACATATTCATCCAGGCGTTGCCAACCCAGGCCAACTGTTTCTAATGTCCCAAGTTGCATTGCCTGATAAAAAATGGAATCACGCTCATACACATTAGCAGCAACCACTTGTGCTTTAATGCTAGCGAGTTCTTTGTCACTCACTAAACTATTTTTCATTTCTTCAATTTGTACTAATATGGCATCTTCAAGAACAGTTAGTTCTTTACCGGCTGATGGAGTAGCGTCAATCAAAAATATTTCACTTTGTCTAGAATATAAATTAAAACCGGCATCGGCACTCGACGCAATTTGTTGATCTCGAACCAGTCGTTTCGGAAATCGTGAGCTCGAACCTGAACTTAAAATTCCTCCTAATACTTCAAGCGCGTAGGCCTCCCATTCCACCTCGGCGGTTTTTAATGAGGGAACTTTATAACCCATTATTAAATACGGTAGTTTAGCGGGTGCTTTAACAATTAAACGACGTTCGCCAACTTGTTCAACTTCCTTTCGTGGTTTTAATTTTTCAACTGCGCGGGCAGGTATAACACCATAATATTTTTCTGCCATTTCAAATACTTCTTTATGGTTTACGTCACCCACTACCACCAGAGTTGCATTGTTCGGGCTATACCATTGTTTATACCATTTTTGTAAATCTTCAATCTCCATATTATCGAGATCATTCTGCCAACCAATAATCGGCTGATTATACGGGCTACTCATAAATGCCGTAGCATTAAACTGTTCATAGGTTTTTGAGCGTGGCTTATCATCGGTACGCAGGTGTCGTTCTTCGATCACCACTGCTAATTCCTTGGTGAACTCATCGTTTGGCAATGTTAGGTTAACCATGCGATCTGCTTCCATTTCCATACTCACTTTCAAACGACTTTTTTCTAATTGCTGAAAATATGCAGTATAATCTTTTCCGGTAAAAGCATTTTCCCGGCCACCATGTTTGGCTATAATTTTAGAAAATTCACCTGGAGGATATTTTTCACTGCCTTTAAACATCATATGTTCTAACACATGAGACAATCCGGTACGGCCATTTGCCTCGTAACTGGAGCCGACACGGTACCAAACCTGTGAAACTACAACAGGAGCACGGTGATCTTCGTTCACCAGTATTTTCATTCCATTTTTCAGATTATGCTCATAAACAGTCGTTCCTGCTATACCAGTAACCGTATAAAAAGCGCAAAATAACGATAAACCCATTCCAAATTGTTTTAACATGCGTGTTTTCCTGAAACTTTAATTATAATCACCATACTAACTCACCGCTTGCAATGGTAGGATAACCCACCGAAGTGTACAAGTGTCATCATATAAATTTTGGCTTATTTATTAATGTTGATCCGTTTGTGCATTATTTGTATTTATTGTTGTATTTATTGTAAAAATTAGTAACGCAGGTTCGACACTTAGAATAATGTTTGGTTTCAAAAAATCCCCTAAAAAAACAAATACCGAAAACAGTCGATCATCACTATTTACGCGTTTAAAAGATGGGTTAAGTGGTACCCGCAATAATATGAATACCGGCTTATCCAGCATTTTTTTGAGTCACAAGAAAATTGATGATGAATTGCTTGAAGAAATAGAAACTTTACTCATCACCGCCGATCTTGGTATCGATGCCACCAGTGTTATTATAAACAAGCTTACCGAGAAATCCAGACGTAAGGAATTAACAGATGCCACTGCGTTATATGCTGCTTTACGTCAACAATTACTCGATATATTAACCCCATGTGAGCAACCATTACCATTAGCCATCAACTCAGAGTCACATTCACCTTTTGTCATTTTGATGACAGGCATTAATGGTGCGGGAAAAACCACCAGCATTGGTAAAATAACACATTATTTTCAACAACAGGGCAAATCGGTGATGCTGGCCGCAGGTGATACTTTTCGTGCAGCGGCTGTGCAACAATTAAAAACCTGGGGTGAACGCCATAACGTTCCTGTTATCGCTCAACACGATGGTGCTGACAGCGCGTCCGTTATATTTGATGCCCTCGAGTCCGCAAAAGCTAAAAATATTGATATTTTAATTGCCGATACGGCTGGAAGATTACATACTCAATCGAACTTAATGGAAGAGTTAAAAAAAATAAAACGTGTATTATCGAAACTTGATAGTAGCGCTCCACACGAAGTAATGCTGGTGGTGGATGCCGGCACCGGACAAAATGCATTGAATCAGGCGGTTGAATTCGATAAAGCATTAAATTTAACCGGCATTACATTGACAAAATTAGATGGCACTGCAAAAGGTGGCGTTATCTTTGCAATTGCACATAAATTAAAACTTCCCATTCGATTTATCGGTATTGGCGAACAAGCTGAAGATTTACGGGAATTTAATGCCGAGGACTTTATTGAAGCATTATTGACTAACCCAAACGACGAACCACGAGAATAAAAAATCACTATCATGATTCGCTTTACCAACATCAGCAAACGCTACCCTAATAGTCATGATGCACTATCAAATGTATCATTGCATCTGGAACGCGGTGAAATGGCTTTCCTGACCGGACACTCTGGTGCAGGGAAAAGTACATTTTTAAAACTAATAGGGATACTGGAACGTCCTACCCGGGGACAAATTATTATTGATGGCCAAAATCTTAATAAAGTCCGGGGTAGAAAAATTCCATATTTAAGACGAAACATTGGCATTATTTTTCAAGACAATAGATTATTATTTGATCGAACTGTTTTTGACAATGTGGCTCTGCCATTGATAATTATGGGTCATTCTCACCGCGAAGTTTTACGTCGGGTACGTGCAGCACTGGACAAAGTCGATTTACTGTCAAAAGAAAAAGTAATGCCAATTACCCTCTCGGGTGGTGAACAACAACGCATTGGAATCGCTCGTGCTGTGGTTAATAAACCACCATTAATTCTTGCTGATGAGCCTACCGGCAACCTTGATCCCGCTTTATCGAAAGAAATTATGACTATATTCGAACAATTTAATGCCGTAGGTGTGACGGTATTAATCGCGAGTCATGATTTGGATTTAATTTCTGAAATGGATCATCGCGTTATCGAGTTACGAGATGGCGTTTTATTAAAAGATTCACATTCTCAAAAATCTGTTGGTAATACCGGAAGCGTCACATGAGTAAATCCATTCTCAATGAACGCGCTATCCCTACCTTACATGGGCCGATAACGAATCTTAAAATATATTTATTACGCCACTTACAAGTATTTTTCTATAGCCTCGGAAAATTAATAGCCACCCCTCTTGCTACTTTCTTAACCGCTGCGGTTATCGGAATTGCCTTGGCACTGCCATCAGCATTACACGTATTATTAGATAACGTGAAACATTTAAGTACCGGCTGGGATGGTGCCACCCACATCTCATTGTTTTTAAAACGGGATACCAGTGATAACAGCGCCCGCCAATTACAAACAAAATTACAAAGCCTGGCCGAAGTTGCTACAGTGCAATACATTTCAAAAGAACAGGCACTCGAGGAGTTTAAAAGCTTGTCAGGATATGGTGATGTTCTTAAAGCACTGAAAAAAAATCCATTACCATCAGTATTGGTGGTACAACCATCACTGCGTTATAACACTCCGGAAGATGCAGAAAAATTAATCACTGATTTTCAAAAACTGTCTTATGTCGATTTTGCACAGCTTGATATGCAGTGGCTCAGACGATTAAATGCAATTCTGGAAATAGTTGAACGCGGGGTGACGGTGATGTCGGTATTATTGGCATTAGCGGTGACTCTGGTTGTGGGTAATACCATCCGGCTGGCAATTCAGGGACGACGCGACGAAATAATCATTATCAAATTAATCGGTGGTACCGATGCCTTTATTCGACGGCCTTTTTTATACACTGGAGCCTGGTACGGGTTATTTGGCGCTCTCATTGCATTTATTTTGGTTAATATTGCAGTATTTTCGCTAAGCAGCCCGATAGAGAATCTGACTAATTTGTATCAAAGTGATTTTTCACTACATGGATTAAGTTTTACAGAAGGGCTATCCTTATGTTTTTTCAGCATATTACTGGGACTCGCTGGATCCTGGTTGGCTGTCGGTCGTCATTTACGTGAAATAGAACCTACTTAAAAATTTTATATCATCTATAATTCTAATATTATTAGTTGTAGCTTATTAAAATAAATGATTCATTTTCCACTGTTATCGGTTAAATAAAACTAAATGTCTGGAAAACCAACCCGAATAATGGTTATCGAAGGCTCGTCAGTATCGCGTGCCATTTTAGCGCGTACGTTACGTGATGAAATTGATAACTGCAAAGTTACACCGGTCCGAGGTGGTCGTGAAGCATTGGCATTGCTCGATAAAGAAAAATTCGATTTAATCACAACAGCTTTACTATTACCCGATATGGATGGATTGAAACTTAGTAGTAAAATACGAAAATCATCAACCCACCATTACACTCCGGTAATTATTGTTTCCGGTGATGCTGATGACCGATTATTACGAGAAGGTTTTGAGGCGGGAGTAACTGATTATTTTGATAAATCCGAAGGTTACCGCGCATTTGGCACATTTATTTCTTCTTTTATTCAACGCAATTCCGGTTTAGTCGGTAAAATATTATTTGTCGAAGACAGTAAAACTGCTGCTACGGTCACTACTACAATCCTCGAAAAACACGGCTTAAGAGTAGAACATTGCATTACTGCCGAAGAAGCACTAAACAAACTGCAGGAACAACACAAAATTGATCCAAATGATGAGTTTATTGATAGATACGACTTGGTCATTACGGATTTCTATCTTAAAGATACGATGACAGGTGGTGACTTATTGCACGCTATTCGTGTAAAACTACATTATTCTCAGCAGGAAATGCCGGTTTTAGTATTAACCGGTAATGAAGATCGCGATAATCAGGTTGAAGTTTTTCATGCCGGTGCAAATGATTTTGTTCTTAAACCCATTGTTGAAGAAGTCCTCATGGCTCGAGTCAGAGCATTACTAATGATTAAACATCAGTTTGATGCATTGAAGCATCAAGCCGAATACATGCGCTGGATCGCTGCAACAGATAGTTTAACCGGTACTAGAAGCAAACGATATTTACTTGATAATGGTGAAGATTTTATTTCAAATCCAAAGCACACATCAGTTTGGGCAATGCTAATCGATATTGACCGATTTAAACAAATAAACGACAGTTTAGGCCATATAACCGGTGATCATGTACTGGCTGCACTAGGTGAGTTACTGATGGAAGTTTTCCAGGGCGCACTAGTGGTCCGATTTGGTGGAGAAGAATTCTGTGTGTTACTCGCAAATATCGACTCAGCTGATATCCTGGAACTAGCCGAGGAATTCAAACATCGTGTAGAATCGCTGAACCCTTCCGGAGTCAATATTACCATCAGTATCGGATTAGCTAATTATCATGATAATGACAAAGCCAGCCTAAGCCGGTTTATCTCGTTCGCCGACAAAGCATTGTACTTTTCCAAAGAGCAAGGACGAAATCGCGTTAGCCTCTATGAAAATAGCGCTCCAATGGTCTCCCCCCTGCATGGTATGCCCATGAATTTTCCATCTGAAAGTGAAGGTTAATTTAGATATTTTAGTTTTCACAATAAACCGAAATTTATCAACAACTTAAAAAGCATTAGAAATTGAACTTTTGCTAATATTAGCACTCCAACCTTTTGAGTGCTAAAATTAGCACTCGAAGTGTATGAGTGCTAATATTGATTACAACAAACTAGGGAGTCAGCTAATATGACAAGCAATTTGCAATTACAGCTTGCTGTACCATCAGGAAATATTGAATCGTACCTTAGCGGAATCCACACTATTCCGATTTTAACACGAGAACAAGAAATTGCTCTTGCCATCCAATTTAGAGAAGGCAATGATCTCGACGCTGCTCAAAAACTAGTTATTTCTAATTTACGATTTGTTGCCCATATCGCCCGAAGCTATTCCGGCTATGGCCTGGCTATTGCCGATTTAATACAAGAAGGCAACATCGGCTTAATGAAGGCTGTCAAACGATTTGATCCAAGTAAAAATGTTCGTTTGGTTTCATTTGCAGTTCATTGGATACGTGCTGAAATGCATGAGTTCATTTTAAAGAACTGGCGTATTGTTAAAGTTGCAACAACCAAGGCACAACGCAAATTATTTTTTAACTTACGTAAATCAAAGAAAAAACTTGCGTGGTTCACTGATGAAGAAGTTA
Source organism: Thiohalomonadales bacterium (assembly GCA_048060815.1). Lineage (GTDB taxonomy): Bacteria > Pseudomonadota > Gammaproteobacteria > UBA6429 > Thiohalophilaceae > CAYQUC01. The sequence continues at coordinate 11,527 of JBGMQW010000011.1, forward strand.
ACTCAGTCGCTAAAGACTTAGGTGTTACTAAAAAAGACGTTTTAGAAATGGAATCTCGCCTAACAGGGTCTGATATTGAATTTGATCTTAAAGATACTGATGATGAACATTTTGCTCCAGCAGCATATCTTGAAGATATGCGTCATGAACCATCACGTTTAATCGAAAATCACATGACAACGGTACAAAATAATCAACAATTAGTAGAAGCAATCCAATTATTGGATGATCGCAGCAAATCAATAATTCAACGCCGTTGGTTAGCTGAAGATAAATCAACTTTACAAAGCCTTGCAACAGAATACAAAATTTCTGCAGAACGTGTACGACAACTGGAAAACGCTGCTATGAAGAAAATGAGACTTGCAATTAATATTGATTAATAAAATTAGCCTGCAATAACTTTTTATTGTGGGCTGCTCGAGTCCAGGCCTCAACCGTTTTTTATAATTGTTTAAATCTATCCAGGGTTTGTCTTAATACCATTTCATTATTAGTCGCATACAGTGTATCTACAATCGAGCCATCAGCTCTAAATAAAACCAGAGTAGATTGTTCAACGTTATAATCCTTCAAAAACTTCTGACCAATAGGAGCGCTTATACTCACCGCTAAAAATTCAATTTGATCAGAATATGAAGATCGAACCTGCTCCATTAAATTCATCATATCCATACTATCTGTCGTACCATTATTAAAGGCAAACACAGCTACTTTGGTACCATTACCAATCTTTGATACATCATTACTAAAACCGGAAGGTAAGAATAAAATAGCTAGTGTTATTAAAATAGCTAATGATGCTAAAGTGATTAATGTTACACGAGAAACACTACCCTGTTGATAAAACATATTATTCTCCTAAAATATTGCTCTATATTATACTGAGAATCAGCAAAAACCGAGTAGTTTATTTTATTCAATAACATAAACTAATTAATCAAAATAACATCCCGAATTCAGGTCAATTTAGCGTATGTTGAACAAATGTTATCACATTCCCTCAGCTCAGTCCCACACAATGGGAGTAGGCGTTCTTGGCGGCTAAATATGAAAAAACATAATATAGTAATACTCGGTGCCGGTATTGGTGGACTTTGTTCTGCAATTGCTCTAGGTAGAAAAGGCTTCAAAGTCAGCTTATACGAACGAAGTACACAACCCCAAAATATTGGTGCCGGATTGGTATTATGGCCTAACGCGACTCACATCCTTGAGCTACTCGATCTACATGATGATATAAAATCAATGGGCTATACACTTGAAAAAATGCAACGCTTTACCGATACAGGTGAATTTTTAAATGAAATCGATTTAAATATATTTTCCTCAAAAACAAATAACACTAATTACGCAATAACAAGAAATTCACTACAAAATATTTTAATCAGTAAACTGGAACAATATAACATCAAAATTCATTTTGATAATTGTGTTACAAGTATTAAATCTCAAACAAATAATACTGCAGTTGTTCACTTTGAAAATGGTAAAAAAATTGATGCGGATATTATCATTGGTGCAGATGGACGAATGAATTCCATAACTAGAAAATACGTTAATGGAAATAATAAACCTATTTATCAGTCTTATGTAAACTGGGTAGGAATAACTAACACCAAGACTGATCTTGATTTTAAAAAAAATATACTGGATTATTGGGGCTGTGGTGAACGCTTTGGAATTGTACCCCTTTCACGTCATTGTGCATATTGGGCTGGTTGTAAAGTTATACCAAAAGGACTTGGTGAGCCTGATATTGGAAATAAAAATACACTATTAACTATCTTTCGGCATTGGCCTGATGATATTAAATCTATCATTGAGCTTTCCCCGGAGAAACAAATCAAAAGAATCGAGGTTTATGACCACAACCCGATTCCAAAATGGCATAGGGATAATGTATGTCTGATAGGTGATGCAGCTCATGCAGCTCTACCTACATCAGGTCAAGGTGCTTGCCAGGCAATAGAAGATGCCTATTACCTGGCTGAATGCTTGACTAATAACCAGGCAAAGTACCGGAATCCGGAAAATTTACTGACTATATCAAACATACAGTATGCCTTTGAGCAATTCTACAAACTTCGCTCTGAATCAACAGATACAATCACTCATAATGCCCGGTTTTTAACCCGAAGTATTTTTAACACAGATCCGGAGTTCTGCAAAACACGAAATCAGAAAGCACGAGAACAATAGCAGAATTATGTGTAGATAAAAAAGATATGGGAAACAGGGATATTCCAACACCAAAGTGTGGCTCCCCGTACATCCATGTCAATAAAATCAACTTTTATTTTACAGTATGTGCCTTATTCATTTAACACAAATATCAACGCAAGTTTCGACCTTATGCTGGTGATGCACTTGCATCAAGATTTGCAGAACTATCTTGTTCAGCTGCTTTAGAGTTTCCTGCAGCTTTTGCTTCACGCTCACCTTGTTGCAACAATTTTTTCACTTTTGTTGTTTCTTGTAAATCTTTAGTCAAAATCGAAATTTCTTTATTTCGAAGCGTGATTTTTTTCTGCAATTCTTCAATTTCAGATGTTAAGGTATTAGTGCGTTTATTAATGTTACCTTCTTTCTTTTCAGCATCATCAATAATCTCATTAACACGTACATTAGCAGATTCTAATGTTTTTCTGACAACTGTAATAACAACTTCTGTATCAACGTCAGGTAATTTACGCATTAAACTAACAGCTTCTTCGATGCCATAGTTAAAAGCAGAAATTTTGTTACCTAACTGGTTATCATGTGATGGTTGCTCTTCTGCAACATTGCTGCCACCTGAACTCTTTTTCTGCCACCGACTATCTCGGTTTGAATCGTCAGTTGCATTTATTTGTGTAGAATTGTTTTGAGCCATATTGCTCGCCTCCATGTCATCATTGTCTTTGGATTTTTGAAAAATTCCCATTTACTCTGTCCTCCATAAATATTCTTAAATAATTCTCTTATAATACAATTTCAAGAGGATTAATAACACTAAACATACACGAGTTGGAAAATTAATAATAGTTCAAATCGTTATCATTAAACAAAAACATGCCAATTTCCAATTGTTTGGTAATCAGACTCATTCCATACCTGGATACGCTGTATTTTATTAGTGATTCTGTCATAAAATAATGACAGTAAGATTAAAATTTTGAGTATTTGCTAAAATTTTCTGAATTTTGGTTAAAATATTAGCATTTCGGGTTAATCTCAACTAGTTATACGTATCATTTACAGCTCTATAACGAATATTGATAGTTAATTAATACAATTATGTTTAAAATAAAGCCTATTATGGTTCAAAATTATCTAGAAAAATTTCCGAATGCTTTATTAAACTATCAATATATAGAAGAAGCTTTAAAGCAATATATATATCGAACTGATATTATGGCAGTAACAGAAAAATATGGCTCGATTGATACCAAAATAAATAAAAAATTTAATAATGCGATTAAGAAGATCCCATTAGAAATACTTGTTAAAATGTTCGGACGTCGAAATATTAACATCGAGCTTGTTAAAAAATTAAATGATTTACCTCTAAAAGCAAAAATTATTTCGTTTCAAAAATATTTATCAGGCGATAGAAATGATAATGATGAAAAACTTAAAAAACAATTACTAAGTTTTGACAATGTACTTCTGCATTCAGAAAATTGTGTACACGAATTATTTGTAGAATTAGGAAATTTAGAAAAAAGATTTGATGACTTTAAAGAAAAATACTAATAATATTACTTAAATTTAATTTTAAAATGCCTACCAAGAAACTAAACATGGATCGTCAAGCTTTTTGCAACCCTGTTCATTCAGCGTTACCAAATATTAGTGATTCACTTTCACCAACAACATTACTCAATATGTTGCAAATCGAAATTCCTAAATTTGCAGTTAAAATTCGAGGGGAAGTATTAGCTATTCGACCCTGGCCAAATCGTGATAATCCAATATACCTTTATGGCGAAATCGGAGATTCTCTAAGTTGCATTGAATTTAAAATCAGACCAAACACAAAATTACAACTACGCGGCCAACACATTGAAATTTTAGGGGCGTTACACACAAGTCCAAACTACCAAAGAGACGGTATAAAAATTTCAATTGAAGGAGAAATGGTCAATGAATATAATGTAGAAAATCTGCCATCACAAATTCTGGCTCGGGATGTTAACCGAACTCAACTATCATTAAAACAATTCCTTAATAAATATAATTTCAATCAATTATGTGTCTTATCAACTCGACATGGTTTTTCTGATTTTATTTCAAAAACTGATCAAACAGTTCATTATACTGATGCCATTTTCTCAGTTTGTAATTTTGATACCGTAAAAAATATTATTAAAGGTATAAAAGAGGCTGCATCCATTGCAGATATAAAAGGCATTGCAATCATCCATGATGGTATCAATTGTTGGGATAATCGTAAATGGGATAATACTGAAGTAGTATTAGAGTTATTAGATACCAACTTACATATTTATACAGCGTTATGCGAAACCGATAATTTATTACTTGCCGACAAACATTCCGATGAAGCTTTTGTAACACCAAACCATTTTGCTAAACATCTAACTGCATTGGTAATTGAAAAAAAACAAAAAACTGCTTTAACGAGTAAAGTACACAATATTGAATCTAAATTTAATAATATACTTGTTTCAAGATTCAAGCTGAAAAAACTGGCGATGTTACTTATTATTAGTAATATCGCATTACTTACAGCACTAATTCTTAAATTGGGAACTTTTTACTAGGCTTTTTTGGTAGATGGTTCTTTAATTCAAGGTTTATTTGACTCGTCTATATCAAGATCAGGGACATCAAGATTTAAATCTATTTCTGTATTTTTATTTGTACTTGAATCTTCATCATTGATGTTTTCATCATCATTTGATTTTCCTTTTTCCTGAAAATCACTTTTTCGGTCTTTCACTTTTTCTATTTCTTCACGCATTTTTACATCGCCTTCTCTTACTCCGCCAGCGTACATTGATGCGTACTCAGTCATCATTCCTTCCATTGTTGCCATTGCATCTTTTAACTCTTTTTGAACTTTTTCTTTTTCAGCTTGAACTTTTTTTAATTTTTTCTGGAGTTCATTAACTTCACCACTTAAATCTTTTGTACCAGATTTAGATTTCTGTATAGAATTGCTCACCGAACTAATAGTGACTCCATGCATTACTTTTGTAAGATTTTTAACATCAGCATCAATATCAGTTAAGTTGGTATCACTCGCACCGAGATACAATTCTATAATCTTACTGTAAAGTAAATGTTCTTGTTGGATTAAATTCTCTACCGCATTAGATGCTGCGGTTTCATCCAGGGCATAATCATTTAATAAAATATTCTTTAATTTTTCACTGTGTTCTGAATCACCATTTTTAATTCGTTGAACAAATTGTTTTGCTATCCGCTTTAATGTAATTCCTGCGCGAATTCGAAAAAACAGGGTAATAATAATGACTACAGCCAAAAATACAGTCGCTTCCGACATGATAATTAAAACTGATATCATGAAATCACTCATAACTTTAAATCTTCCTTATCTTTAAGTACATTCCTAGCACGTATTCTTTTAAATACGAAATAAGTAATTAAAGCAATTAAAATAAAAATAAGATTTATTATCAGCACCCAGATCATTACAGATAACAAGCCACCCTCTACCGGTAGTTTTTTTGTCTGCTTTTGTTTATCAGTTTTTTGTAGCTCTACTATTTTCGTAATTTTTTCGAATTTCTTATTTCTTTCAGGTAGTACTCTTTCCATTTGCATTTCGACACTTATATTGTTCTGTCTTAATCCCTTTATGGTAAATGAAATTTTTTCTCCAGCATTTTCAGCAGGCAGTGCTGCTTTCCAGAAACCTTCCGTATCTTTGTTAAGTTTAATTTTTTCCCCGTTTTTTAACACATAACTAATATCAATTGAACCATCCTGTAATAAACCTTTGTGAGGTTTTACTTCAATGTAAAAAGGATTTTTTTCTTTTCCATCTTTTATTTCTATTTCAGCTAATCCGTTAAAAACATTAACAAGAAATTGCCGTTGTCGCTGGAATGTTGGTCCTTGTGCATTCACAACTATTTCAAATACTCCAGCTCGCAGTGGACTGCGTATTTCACTATTGTATATACCATCATTCGCCTGCTTATCCCTATTTTTACCATCATCATAAAGTCTGATGGAAACTTTCGGGTCATTTAATGATTTTTTAATCGCTATAATTTTTACCAATTTCAGAAAGTTCTGGTTATGAATATTTTTTTCTTTTTGTTTTAACTCTGCTTTTATTAATATTTGTTGATTTAATAACACATTATTTGGAATATCATTTACAAACAAGCTTAAGTTAGTCACAACTAATACCCGATTATCTTTGTCAATGGGTGCATCAAGTTGCCAATCACCAACTTCTGGCTTGGTAATAGTAATTAAGTCGTACCCATCTTCATGAAACCAGGTGATTGAATCAGGTTTGTTTTTTTCGGTAATAGTTTTTTTAGCTGGCGTAATTAACTTGGTTGTTGTTTCTTTAGTGTTAAAAGCCAGTACTGTCATATCTGTAATGGACTTATCAACTTTAAACAGATTATTTTCCAGGGGCAAAACATTAGCCGAAGTTGATTTTTCAAATAAACGTAAAAAAATACGATGTAACTTTTTCGGATCTTCAATTAATTCATACCAGCCATCTGTCGATACAGATAACAATTTGAGTAATTCATGGTCTGCTTGTTTTGAGAGAGCAATGGTGTGTATCTTTACACCAGCTGTTTTTAACTTTGGTAAATAATAATTAATAATTTTATTTCGAGATTTTAGATTGATTGCAGGATCTTTAGATATGTCGACCATACCATCGGTTAACAGGATGATATGTCGATTAGTATTTAAATCCGGTAACTTCCAATCGAAACTTGATTTTTTTAAAGCATCTTCAATATTAGTATACAGTCCGCGTGAATGAATCTTTTTTGCTTCAATCCTGGCATTTTTTTTCCATTTCTCATCGACTACTCCAAGTTTAACTTGCATATTAACGTATTTACCAAAAGTCCAGATCCCCGCTTTTGTTCCATCTGGAATTAATCCGATTAATAAGCGTACCGATGGCGCGCGTAAATTTTGAGGATCATTTACTTTCATACTTCCTGATACATCGATTAATATTCTCAAATCTGTGTTTCTAGAAGCACTTAAGGATATAGAAGGGATAACGAAAATATAAATGAATAACAATAATATTGAATAAAATTGAGCGACAGAAATACCACATGAACATCGAGTTAATTCAATGCGTACAAACGATATATTTGGTATCACTATTATAGCCAAGTACTTCATTTCTCTTGAAAAATTTAATATAGATCAAGTAAAACTAACGGTAAATTAAGCTAAAACTTTAATTATAGCATCGATATTGTGTGATATTTCAAGAAATATGACTAAGTTACTGAATATACAAGAATAAAAGACAGGGGGAGAATAATTTTGTGTTAACTGGCAATTAAGACACTAATTAGTGAAATGCTGGCAATTAGAATTAAGGACATAATAATTAATAGTGGAAAATTTTGAAATGTTAATAATGTTTTCATAAATTATATACTCGTTAATAATATATTAGCTATTACTAATATAGCAACCCTACGCTTTTTTGTCCAGTTTTGACGACTTTTTTGGCACAAGTGGATCATCATCATCCATTAATATTCGATGAGCAGGTCCTTCCATATCATCAAACTGACCGCTTCTAATAGCCCAAATAAGCCCAAATAAAGCAATAATCATCACAACTGCAGCTAGTGGGATTAATAAAAATAATATGTCCACAATATATCCTGGTGTTCCTGAATTTTAATCCGATTTAATTTGTTTGTAAGAATAATCTGACAGCATGATCAGTCTTATCCGACAGACAAATCATCAAATAATCGGTTAATATTTACTCGAATTTACGTTAATAAATTCAATTAAACAGATAAAAATTAAAATGACTCCTGTTATTAATTTAGTACAACAACACGATCAAAATCAAATGCCACAATCCAAATTAAAAGCAGATCGCTTTTACTTTATTGAAAATCAGGGTTGGTTCTTCTACTGTCGTATTGGCAAAAGAGGCCCATTTGAGACAAAACCGTTAGCTAAACTTGCCTTAAGTAATCATATTAAAGAACAGAAATAATAAAAATATTTAATTTCTATTCTCAATATTTCGTATTTACTCGCATTACTAACCTAAAAAGATATTTCAGTCAGATTCGTTTTTATTGTCAGGATACCAATTACTTCCCATAGTTAATCTTAATGCATTTGTTACAACCAATAATGAACTAGCAGACATCCCAAGTGCTGCCATCCATGGAGCAATTTGTCCCATTGCAGCTAAAGGTAAAGCAACTAAATTATATATAATTGCCCAGCTAATATTCTGTTTGATAATTAACATAGTTTTTTTACTCATTTTGATTGCAAGCGGAATTTGAATTAACTTATTCGATAATAGAATCATATCGGCACTTGCGTGAGCTAACTGTGATGCGCTGCCCATTGCCATTGATACTTGTGCACCTGCCAGGACCGGAGCATCATTAATACCATCCCCGATCATCGCAACAATCGCTTTATTTTCTTGCAAAACTTGAATTAAGTGTAACTTGTCTTGAGGTCGACAATTTCCATGTACCGAATCAAATTGAAATCGTTTCGCCACATTTTTAGTTATCAGATCATCATCACCACTTAATAATATTGTTTTAATCGATAACCGTTTAAGTTCTTTAATGGTATCAATGGCATCATCTCGAATCACATCTTCATAATCAAAACGTGCAATGATTTTTTTTCTACTGGCTAAAAACACTAATGATTTCGACTCAGATTTATTATCAAAACAATTGAGATTAAAGTGCTGTTGAATGAATAACGCATTACCCAGTATATATTCAATGTCCCCCACCATACCCGATATCCCGCGACCAACAAAATTTTCAATGGAGGAACAATTCTTTCCCGTTATGTGATGTTGATATTTTTCATATAATTCTCGCGATAGAAGATGTTCTGAATATTGTGCAATTGATGCGGCTATACCATAAACCTCGTGTTCCGGCATTTCAGTAAATATCCTGGACTTTACTAATTTCGGTTTACCATAAGTTAATGTGCCGGTTTTATCAAAAACAACATGAGTCACTTTTGCGAGAACTTCAATGGCACTACTTCGTGTTGTTAAAATTCCAAAGCGCGTTAGTTTACCCGTAATCGCAGTCATTGCAGCCGGGGTTGCAAGTGATAAAGCACAAGGGCATGTTACCACTAAAACAGTCAATACTATTTCAAATACACGGCTTGATTCATTTAAATACCACCATATACCCACTGCTATTGTGATTAAAAGTAAAACTGATACGAACCAAACTGCGGTTTTATCCGCTAATTGTGCTATTTTCGGTTTTTCTAACTGTGCACGTTCTAATAATCTTGAGATACTCGCAATTACAGTATCAGATCCTACTTTATTTATTTTAATTTTTACCGGGTGTGTGGTATTAATACTACCTCCAATGACTCTATCATCGACTCTTTTCTCAAGTGACTGGCTTTCACCTGTTATTATAGATTCATCTATTAATCCAAGGCCTTCAACAATAATGCCATCAGCCGGAATGGTTTCACCTGCTTTCACCAGCACAGTATCTCCTGGCTTTAATTCATTGCGTGATATTATTTCCTGACTTTGACCGATGACTTTAGTAACTATAGTTGGTAATAGTCGAATTAATTGCTCGGCTACAAAACCCGCTTTATGCCGGGCACGCATCTCCAGATAGCGTCCAGTTAATAGAAACAAGGTAAACATAGTCACTGAGTCATAATACACAGCACCCTGATGTGATATTGTTGCCCACACACTGGCTATATACGCTGATAAAATGGCAATAGAAACCGGAACATCCATGCCAAGCTGAAATCGTTTCAGGTCACGAAACGCCGATACAAAAAATGGTCGTGCTGAAAAAAATACTACCGGAGTAGCAAATACTAAACTAACCCAACGCATTAAGTTTCTAATTGACTCATCCATGGTAAAACCGGAGGCAGCATCACTAGCTGAGTCAGCAGCGTACATTGCAACTGCAAACATCATCACTTGCATAGCACCTAGTCCCGCAATTGCAATTCGCCATAAAGCTTGTGAATTTTCTTTTTCGACAAGTTTCTGCTGTTGACTGGCATCATATGGATGAGCTTGATATCCAATATGTAAAATTTCTTTTAAGATTTTACTCAAGTTGATTTTTTTTGTATCCCAAATAACATAAGCCCGGTGGGTCGAATAGTTGATACGAAATTCTGTAACCCCTGTTAAAGCATTAACATGTTTTTCATTTAACCAAACACAAGCGGCACATACAATTCCTTCTAACATTAATGACGCTTCACTAAGCTGACCCTCATTTTTTACAAATGCTTTTTGCAAGATATCATTATCATATAATTCTAATTGTTTAAGAATCTCAATACTATCTCCAGCAGCAGTTTTAGCATTTACTGTACGATGTGAATAATATTGTGTTAACTTGTTATCAACAATAGCGCGCGCTACAGCCAAACATCCAGGACAACACATGGCTCTTTCTTGTTCCAAAATGGTAATTTTGTATTGTCCTGGCGTTACTACATCCAGTCCGCAGTGATAACATTTTTGCTGTGTATCCAAACTATTCATTTTATTTATTTTACTTGGAAATTATTTATTTATTATTTTATCTTGATTTTTATTTTTAGGAAAGCCAACGATCGTTGTACCGCCTAATTCATATACGATAGCAGCATAATTAATTTTCAATGCCAATCCCCACCTCCCTGGTTGTGTTAAACGCAGATTTACCTGATAAATCCCCTGTTGGGTATGATTCATGGAAAACTCTACATCAAGACGACTATCTGAATATCGAATAAATTTTCCGGTAATTGTTGCATTAGTTATACTGTTATTATCCTTGTCTTTTAATTGAACTTGAAATATCGCATCTTCATTTACAACGGGTAATGTTAACCATCCCTTTTTTATTTTCCATTTACTCTGCTTTCGCGCTTCAATGTTTTCAAGATAGTTATTATATAATTTTCCCTTTTGATAATAATCGTGTACAACTTTACCAGGATAATTATATGTTGCTTTAGAGTCGTCATCAGATTTGGGTAATACCATATCGGCAACTTGACTACTCAGGCCTTTATCAGCAATGGTTACAAAAAATGTATCAACTAATACCAATAATACGAAAAAAATAATAATAACCACTGGTGCCCAATGAACACCACTATTTTTTTCACGGTGGCTTGCGATAATAGCCAGTCCATAAACTGTTATCATATAAATAGCCAGATGAATTGCAAAAACATCACCACCAGGCCAATAAATTACCGCTAATGGCATAAAAACAATTAAAACAACAACAGCGACTATTGCACCAATAGTATTTGCTGGAATTCTGGTTATTCGTTTAAGAATAAAAAAAATGGTTATAATTATTAAAACGCCACTAATTAAGCTAACAGTCATTTTACTGACCACCATTATCCGTTTTAATTCTGGATACTGGTATGGAAAAAATCGAATTCCACACCAGGTTTTCTAATTCAGTCGCTCCTTGTGGCTCAACTACAAACTGAAATGATTGTCGGGTTGCAGTTGCATATTTTGGATGTTGCCTTACTTTGGCTTGAATTCGAACTGAACTTTGAGCTTTAACAACATATTTATCAAAATCGCCAATGTTTAATTCATATTCTTTTAAGCCTTTAATTTTAATCTTAAATTCCATTAATTCAGATGTTTTATTGTTAATTTTAATTTCATAACGATTTTGTTCGCGCCCATCTGATAATGTAACTGATAATGGTTGTCTTACTTTTAACACGATTAATTCTAATTTATCACGAGTCGTTATACTCCACGCCAATAAAGCTATTATCAGCAGTAACACAAGACCATATCCAACAACATTCAACCGTAACCATTTTGTTTTTTTGCCTTGTTCGATCACTTCCGAGCTATATCGAATTAAACCCGTAGGATAGCCAATTTTTTCCATTATGGTATCACAAGCATCAATACATAACGCACAAGTAATACATTCATATTGCATACCATCGCGAATATCTATTCCAGTCGGACAGACTTGAACGCAGTAACCACAATCAATACAATCTCCTACTTTATGTTCAATTCTTGTTTCATGGTTGGTCATTCCAGCTCGTGGTTTCTGTCTACCTTTGGAACGTTCTCCTCGTTGCTGGTCGTAAGTTACTGTAAATGTATTTTTATCAAACATTGCTGATTGAAAACGAGCATAAGGACACATATATGTACAAGTTTGTTCTCGTGCTAAACCGGCCATAAAATAGGTGGTAGTGGCTAAAAAGGACATGGTTGCATATGCAGCAAAAGGTGCTGTTCCGGTGAAAATTTGTTCTAACAACTCAGGAGCATAACCCCAATATAAAGTAAATGTTAATCCTGTTACTAAAGACATCAAAATCCACAATATATGTGTGAGGGTTATCTTGAATATTTTATTTTTATTCCAATCACTGTTAATCAGTTTTATTCTTGCATTACGTTCACCCTGAACCAGCCGTTCGATAAAAATAAATACATCAGTCCAGAGAGTTTGAAAGCAAAAATATCCGCAAAATACTCTCCCCAAAATTGCAGTAATAAAAAACAATAACATCGCTGCAATGAGTAATAAGCCTGCTAACCAAAAAATATCCTGAGCATAAACAACAAGGTTAAAAATATAAAAATGTCGATCGACAATATCAAATAAAATGGCTTGATTAGGCCCAACACTACGTTGCCAGGTTAACCAGGGTAGTAAAAAATATACTCCATAAGCAAATAACAGGATCGATGTTTTTATATATCGAAACCGTCCTTTGACTGATCGAGGAACAACGGGAATTCGTTCTTGAATTATATGACCATTCATATTTATATGTTTAATACTGCGTATAACAAAAAAAGGATAAACATAATCTGCTTATCCTCCTTATTTTCTTTAATCCAGGATGACAGATAAGTTACTTGCCACCACCTAATTCATGAACATAAACAGATATAAGTTTAATTTCTACAGATGATAATCGATCAATCCATGAGGGCATTTCTCGTTTGACACCTGTTGAAATTACTGATTTTATAACAGTTAATTTTTCTTCATATGAAGCTGCATCCGGTATGTTCGCTATAGTCCAGATACTATCTGCTAAATTTGCAGCGCCAGTACTTTTTATACCCGTTGCGGTAATTCCATGACAGTAAAAACAACCACCAGCCTGGCCATTAAATATTTCCTTACCTTTTACTATCGTTTCGGTATTAGATTTCGTGGAATTTACCGATAAACTCAATACATAAGATGCCACATCTGTTAACTGTGTTTCATTTAAGCTTTCAGAAAATGCCGGCATAAAACCAATACGACCATTTTGAATGGTGTTCTGAATGTCGGCGTAACTGCCACCCCATAACCAACTATCGTCAACTAAATTAGGATATGAACCTATAACACCACCACCACCGACTTGATGACAGGGTGCACAATTATCTGCAAATAAAACTTTAGCTTTTGAGTTTACAAATTCTGATAATGTTTGATCTTTTGTTATTTTTTCAATACTGGCTAAATTAACCTGATCAATGTATTTTTGCTGATACTCACGGGCAACTTGCATTTCCTTAAGAAATAATGAACGTGTATTCCAATGTGTAGTATGACTTTTACCATCCTCTGTCACATACTCAATATTATTAAAAGTGCCTTTTAAATAACTGTTTCCAATCGGCCAACTTGGATAGAACACCCAATATAAAACTGCAAATACTGCCGTGGCGTAAAACCCCCATAACCACCAATTAGGTAGCGGGTTATTAAATTCCTGGATATCTCCATCCCATGCGTGACCAGTTGTTTGTGCTGTTGATTTCGATTTTTTAATTTTATCTACCATAATTTTTCACTTGCTATTTCGTATTTTCTTCAGTCTTTTCGTCTTCATTTTCAAAAGGAATATTTTTATATGATTCAAATCTTGAGCTGCGTTTCTTATTACTGTAAACATAAATAACAAGTAAAACAAAAGTAACAAAAAACAGTACCAATACAAATGGTTTGGTATATTCCATTTTTGTCATCATAATAAAAAATTCACTCATGTCTGTTATCCTGAATTATCTAAATTTGGCAAAATACCCATCATCAAATTTCTTAAAATCAACCATCGTACCGAGCACTTGTAAATAAGCCACTAATGCATCCATTTCAGTTATATCTTCTTTACTACCATCGTAGTTACCATCAGATGCTTGTTGTATTAAATTATTTTCAGCCTGATTAATATCCAGCATTTTAGCAACCTCATTTCCAAAACGGGTGGTGTTATGTTCAAATTCCGTTTTACGTGCAGAATAAGGCACACCAACCATTTTCAGTGAACGCATTCGATCGGCAATGTCTTTATACTCAAGTTTATTTTCTAATAACCAGGGGTAGTTCGGCATTATTGAATCAGGCATAACTGAACGAGGTTTATTTAAATGCTGCACATGCCACTGATTAGAATATTTTTTTCCAACACGGGCTAAATCCGGACCAGTTCGTTTCGAACCCCACTGGAAAGGATGATCGTATTGTGATTCTGCAGCTAAAGAATAATGTCCATAACGTAATGCTTCGTCTCTAAAAGGTCGAATCATTTGTGAATGACACAAATAACAACCTTCTCTTTGATAAATATCACGCCCTAATAACTCCAGTGGCGTGTAAGGTCGAATTGTTTCCTTTCCCTGGTACTTCACTTCTTCAATTGTATCGTCGATAAAATACAGTGGTACAATTTCAACTAAGCCACCAAGACTAATAACAAATAAGGTTAGTATTATAAGCAAACCTGAATTTGTTTCTATCTGTTCATGTTTCATTTAATTTTCCAAAATTTAATTTATTTAGGCTTTCGCTAATTTTGCAGCAATTTTTGCATCAATTGCGGCTTGTTCCCGACTCACATTTCGAATTGTCATGTAAACGTTATATGCCATAATGATCATACCCGCGACAAACAATAAACCACCTAATGTTCGAATCATATAAGGAACATGCAGGAACCGAACAGATTCAATAAAGGTATAATTTAAATTTCCGAAGACATCAAATGCGCGCAGCATTAAGCCTTGGCCAATACCCGCAACCCACAGCGCACTGATATAAAGTACGACACCCAGAGTACCAAGCCAAAAATGCAAAAATATTAATTTTTCACTGTACATTTTGGTATCCCATAATCGTGGAATCAAATGATAAAAAGATCCAAAGGTAATAAAAGCAACCCAACCCAGGGCACCTGAATGCACATGACCAATCGTCCAATCAGTATAATGAGATAAAGCATTAACACTCTTCAAGGACATTAATGGCCCTTCAAATGTTGCCATGCCATAAAAAGATAATGCCACAATCATAAAACGTATAACCGGATCTGAACGCAACTTATCCCAGGCACCGGATAAAGTCATAATACCGTTAATCATTCCACCCCATGATGGTAATAATAATAAAATCGAAAATGTTGCAGCTAAAGTTGATGTCCAGTCTGGAAGTGCTGTCCAGTGCAAGTGATGTGCACCCACCCACATATACAAGAAAGATAACGCCCAAAAATGAATAATAGATAAACGGTAGGAATACACGGGACGTCCAGCCTGCTTGGGAACAAAATAATACATCATCCCTAAAAATGCCGCCGTTAAGAAAAAGCCTACCGCATTGTGGCCATACCACCATTGTGTCATGGCGTCTTGAACACCAGAGTGTAAACTATAAGACTTTAGTGAAAACAAACCAACCGGCACTTCCATATTGTTAAAAATATGCAAGATTGCAGTTGCTAATATAAAGGCGATAAAAAACCAGTTCGCAACATAAATATGAGGTTGTGTGCGTTTGCGCAGTGTTAAGACATATAAAGTTAAATAAGCTACCCAGGTGACTGTAATTAATATATCAATCGGCCAAACCATTTCAGCATATTCACGTGCCTGAGTATAACCTGCCATATAAGAAAGGGCGGCTAAAGTTACTGCAATTTGCCAACCCCAAAACGTGAATTTTGCCAGACCATCATGGACTAAACGTACCTGACAAGTCCGTTGAACAACATAATATGAAGTTGCAAATAATGCACTACCACCAAAACCAAAAATGACCAAGGTAGTGTGAACCGGACGTAAACGACCAAACGTGATGTAAGGGTTATCAAAGTTCAAAAATGGCCAGGTTAATTCTGATGCGATATAAACCCCAACGCTCATACCAATCACACCCCACACAATAGACATTATGGTAAATAATTTAATAATGTCGTAATTGTATTGCTCGACTGGTCGTCCAGAAGCTGCGGCCATATTGTACCTCTTGAAAATTGTGGTTTTGTAGTTTATTTATCAAAAACTACGCTTTCTATGATTAATTCAGAATACATATTAATATATGCTAATATTATAATTATACATTAATAACAATAAGCATGAGAAGTGTTAACTAGCATTATACCGTTAAATATCAATTTAACAGCTAGTTATACTATAGTCGGTAGATGTTAATTAGCCAGATTGAGTACAAATTTAAGACAACCGATAAAATCGATTATGGAATGAATGCATATGAGCTTCCCTGGCGTACTTGGGGTTTTGGCGGTTCAAACGTTTTTGTTCCCGAAAATACGCTAAATAATGACATTATTTTTTAACCCTGGAAAATTGTTTTGATTAGCGGGATGTAATGATCAACAAGCAATACTGTGAAAATTAACATTAAGTAGATAATTGAAAAGCCAAAAGTTTGCATTGCTATTTTGCCGTCTTTACCTGCATGTAATCGAATAGCGTAAATTAAAAATATAAGACCTAGAATGACGGCACTTACTAAATAAAACAGCCCACTCATACCTGAAATGAAAGGTAATAATGAAACCAATAATAATATAATAGTGTAAAGTAGTACGTGTAGTCTGGTAAATTTTATGCCGTGTGTTACAGGTAACATTGGGATATCAACTTTTGCATATTCATCACGACGGTGAATGGCTAATGCCCAGAAATGTGGTGGTGTCCATGCAAAAATAATCAAGAAAAGCAACCAACTATCTGCATCAGGAAAACCAGTTACTGCTGTCCAGCCTAATACCGGAGGTGCCGCACCGGCAGCACCTCCAATAACAATATTTTGTGGCGTTGCACGTTTTAAAAACATAGTATAAATCACGGCATAACCAATTAGTGATGCGAAGGTTAATGCTGCAGTTAATAAATTAACAAAAATAATTAACAATGCCATTGCAAAAATACCCAAGCCAATTGCAAATATTAATGCTTGAGTATTTGTCATGTGGCCGGTGGGTAATGGTCGATTACTGGTTCGATTCATAATGGCGTCAACTTTTCGATCTACAAGTTGATTAATTGCAGCAGCTGATGCTGCTGCGAAACCAATACCAAAACTACCGAAGACCAGGATTTCAAAAGGTACCAGACCCGGGTTAGATGTTGGAGTAGCTAAAAACATACCAATAATTGCTGTGAACACGATTAACATTACTACTCGTGGTTTACAAAGTTCATAATAATCATTTAATCGTTCAGTTAGATTATTTAGTTTTAATACGAATGTACTCGCTGGCATGCAAAATCTCCTGATTACCCTGAAATTACGATGTTTTAATTAATAAAGTTATCTTGGGGTCGCAGAGCATGATTAGTTAGCACCATGCTTAATAATAGTAAAACTCCGACAGCATTATGCGCTACGGCAACGAATAACGGAAGTGATAACACGACATTTGAAATACCGAGTGTAATCTGCCCTGCTAATACTAACAAAACTAGTAGGCCTATTCTTTTTATTACTGGATCAAATTCACGTATCAGTAATTTAAAAACTAAAAGACCGACAATGAAAAATGTAATTACGGCACCAAGGCGGTGCATTACATGAATGGTGACATTGGCATCATTATTAAGCACGCCACCCTCATAATCTTTTTGTCCCTCGTTTAATGCTTGCCACGGTACAAAAGCATCACTAAAATTTAAATCAGGTAACCATTGTTGTTGGCAGGTTGGAAAATCTGGACAACTGAGAGCAGCATAATTTGCACTAGTCCAGCCACCTAAACTAATCTGTAATATCACAACAATTAAAGATACCAAGGCCAGAGGTTTTAAAATAACCAGTGATTTTTGTGTAATTCGTTTTGCAGTCATTACACCGGTATAACGCAATAATTGCCATAATAATAAACTTATAATGCCCATACCACCCAGTAAATGTCCCATCACAATAATAGGCTTTAATAATAAGGTTACTGTCCACATTCCGAGTAGTCCCTGGAAAATCACGAGTCCGACTAAAAATACTGGAATTAATACTGGTTGTTTCTTATCTTTTCGTCGACGTAATGCAACAAAGGCTATAATTATTATTACTAGACCTAATGTAGAAGCAAAATAACGATGAACCATTTCTTTCCAGGCTTTTTTTGCCTCAACGGGTCGATCCGGATAAGCTAAATTAGCTTTTTCAACATCTGCCGCGTGTTCAGGTACACCAATATGTCCATAACATACCGGCCAATCGGGGCAACCTAAACCGGCATCGGATAAACGTGTATAAGCTCCTAATACGATAACAACAAATGCCAGTACCACTGCTAACAGGTTTAAATAAATGAATAGCCGACTTTTCATAGCGTGTGTCCCGTTTATTAACCTACTAGCGATACTTTCAGTAATAACTCGAGATCTTTGGCCAAACCACGAGGATCAAATCCTTGTTCGTATTTCATCATAAGGTTTCCAATAGGATCCACTAAATAAACACGATTTGTTGTATCTGCTGCTGCTTCATTTTCAATTTTAAAACTATTTAGTAGCTTAGGTAAGGCTTTATCATCAACGATTACAACTTTCATACCCTGGTTGTCATTTAAAGTGTTTTTAAGTGATGCTGTTGGAGTATCTCCAAGCATAATATACAAACGTTCAATTCTATTATGCTCACCTTTTTGACCTAGCCGAGTCTGACGAATATTATATAAATTAATTTTGCATAATTCATCACATCCGGTTTTTCCAATGTAAACCATCACCCATTTTCCAACCATTTCCTTTATTGTGAATTTTTTGCCATCCAGTGTTTTCATACTTAAATCAGCAATGGGTCTAGCTGGAATAATCAAATCGCCATTATTTTTGGTATCCCAGGGACGCCAGGTATCAGCGTTGTTTATTAATAACCAGGCAATAAAAACTGAACCGAAAAACATTAAAAGCAGAATAATTAATTTTGTTCGATTTTGATTACGTTGTGTATTTGATACTTGTTGATTCACATGACACCTATATTAATAATTTATTAGTTTTACGTCGTCGCTTTTTTAGTATTCACACCGATATAAATTAATACTAATACCAAAGCTAAACTAAACCACTGCATAGCATAGCTGGTATGCATATCAGGCGATGATGAAATGTACTTCCAGTCCCGCTTAAATTGTTTTTCGTATTCATTACTTTTATCTTTTGGTGTATCCAGTAGGATCATCAATGATTGAATATTTATTTTCAATAAACTTGATAACTGTTGTGGTGAAATCCATTGAACGACTAAAGGCCAACCTACCACATCAAAACTTTGTTCACTTAATGAAAAAACCTGACCTACATTTGTTTTAATACGTCCGGTTATTGTAACGATACCTTCAGGTATTTTAACTGAGGGTAAATCTTGTCTGGATTTTCCCATTGAGACCCATCCTAAATTCACTAATACCCGTTTATTACTATCACTCACCAAAAAAAGACTTACGACATAATAACCGACTTTCCCAAAAACAATTTTATTATCGATGTATATCAAATGCGAGCTATCAAATTGTCCTCGTAATTTTATTTTCTGATATTGTGCGTCTATTATTTTTTTTTCTGTTGGAATTTTATGTAAGGTTTCCGAATTCATTTTTTCAGTTACTGCTGTTAATATTACCCTTTTTTGCTCTGCTCTATCCAACTGCCAAAAACCGAGAGCAATTAATATAGGTAAAATCAATAATGTAGCTACTGAGGGTAATAGTTTTGGTTTAAATTCACGTTGTCCAATCTGCATAAATTATCTACAATTTTATAACTCTCTGTACCATATACATCTACTCTACGTTATACTCTTTACTCAGTACAAATAAACATAGAGAATAACCTATGAAATATATAATTCTTGCTTTATTAGCATTGATTCTGGCAAGTCTCGGTGGTGCGTTATATTCCATGGTTAAAGACAAAGGTCAGTCAAAACGCACTGTTAAATTCCTGTCAATGCGAATTACATTATCTATCGCTTTATTCTTGATAATACTTATCGGAATTACAACCGGTATTATTGTTCCTCATGCTACACCCAGTTAATTTGTAAATCATTTATAACACTTCAGCGTATTTTTAAGTATTAAATTCAAAATCATTAACCTAGATTCTGCAGTCTCAGCGAACCTCTGCGGTTCAATAAATATTAAATTATTACAAATTCTAAAACTGAAAAAAAAGCGCCGCTTCAATAAGCGACGCTTTCCACATTAATTCAATCTATGTTCGTATTACAATACGTAAACGAAGATAAACAGCCCTAACCATACCACGTCAACAAAATGCCAATACCAGGCAGCTGCTTCGAATGCAAAATGGTGTT
>JBGMQW010000012.1:0-32298 GCA_048060815.1 Thiohalomonadales bacterium
CGGTCTTGAATGGGCTACAGCCCTTCCATATCCTTACATTTGTTCTCGCAATTTATTAGTGGATGCTATTACATGTTTTTCTTATCCCGAGTTCAGGTTAACTAAGGTTAATAAGCTGAACATCGTATTCTTTTTTCTATACTTTTAAAACAACAAGAAAACTTGCGTCAAACCGTACTAAAAGTATTTTATTTATTTTTTTAATCAACTGTTAATTATCGTTATGCATTTCGATAATAGCATTAGATTGTTCGGTTGTACTTTTTACATTATCATTGCGTATTTTTTCCAGATTACTCAAATATTTCTTATCGATATCTCCCGTGATGTATTCGCCATCAAACACCGATGTATCAAAACGTTTGATTTTTGGATTACCCCGATTGGATGCTTTTAATAAATCTTCGATATCTTGAAAAATCAGCCAATCAGCACCGATGGCTTGTTTAATTTCTTCAACAGTTCGATCATGAGCAATTAATTCTTTTGTTGAAGGCATATCAATTCCATAGACATTTTGATAACAAACTGGAGGTGCGGCAGAAGCAAAATAAACTTTACGTGCACCTGCATCCCGAGCCATTTGTATTATTTGTTGTGAAGTAGTTCCTCTTACAATTGAGTCATCGACTAATAGAACATTTTTACCTTCAAATTCTAAATCAATTGCATTTAATTTTTGACGAACTGATTTTTTTCGCTCTTTTTGTCCAGGCATGATAAATGTCCGTCCAATGTATCGATTTTTTATAAAACCATTTCGATACTTAATATTAAGCACATTTGCCAATTCCAGAGCCGAAGTCAAACTGGATTCAGGAATTGGTATAACAACATCAATATCATGTTCGGGTAATTCGCGCATTATTTTATGTGCTAAAAATTCCCCCATACTTAAACGTGCCTTGTAAACCGAGATACCATCAATAATTGAATCCGGGCGTGCAAAATAGACATGTTCAAAAATACATGGTGTCAATTCAGCATTTTTAGCACAGTGTTTAGTATGTAACTCTCCATCCATACTGATAAATACTGCTTCACCTGGTGCTATATCTGCTATGAGTTCAAAATCAAGTGCGTCTAAAGCAACACTTTCAGAAGCGATCATATAATCAACACCAGTATCCGTTGTTTTTTTCCCATAAACTACAGGTCGAATTCCGTGAACATCACGAAATGCGACTACACCTACTCCGGCAATTAATGCAACAACGGCATAAGCACCTTTAACACGCTTATGTACATTTTTTATTGCTGCAAACACATCATTATGATCAATGTTAAGTTTTTTGGCTTCTTGTAATTCATGTGCAAAAACATTTAATAATACTTCAGTATCAGAATCAGTATTTAAATGTCGACGATCGGTTCTGAGTAGATCATTTTTTAACTCATTAGCATTTGTTAGATTACCATTATGCGCAAGTGTAATACCAAAGGGTGAATTCACATAAAAAGGTTGAGCTTCAGCTGAAGATGAACATCCTGCTGTTGGATATCGGACATGTCCTATGCCCATCGAACCTGACAAACGTAACATGTGTTTTGTACGAAAAACATCTCGAACGAGTCCGTTAGCTTTTCTCATTCGAAACCGCCCATCATCGTAAGTTACAATTCCTGCAGCATCCTGACCACGATGTTGTAATACAGTTAGACCATCATATAAGGACTGGTTAACAGATTTTTTTGAAACGATACCAATTATTCCACACATAATGTTACTCGTTAATCAAACTATTAAATAAATTAAAAAATATCTTTAAACCATATAGCTAATGCCTGAAAATTCTGAATCATCACTGAGTTTTGCCACCATACTATTTCATTCAATTTTGGTATTGTTACTAATTGAATAGCGATTAAGACGACTACAACTATAAATACAACTCCGCGTAACAACCCAAAAATTATACCAATAAATCTGTCGGTTCCTGACAAGCCGGTTCTCTTTACCAATTGACCAGCAAAAAAATTAATTACACCCGAAACAACCAAGCTAAGAACAAGAAGAATTATAGCTGCGACCAAGCCACGTACAGTTGCATCAGAAATTGATGTTAAAAATAAATCAGCAAACCCATCTGAAAAAAAGTATGCTATAAATCCAGCTAAAATTAACCCAACTAAAGACAATGCTTCTTTAACAAAACCTCTAATTATACTAATAAGCATTGATGCAATGATAATACCTAGAATTACATAATCAACAACTAACATGATTTAAATACTCATTAATGTTTATTTTATTAAATTAATCTTATCCACACACTTTATCCTTTATATCTCATCACAATTCCATTTATGTGCATTTCTTTTTTCAATCGTTCCTTTGTCGTTTCAGCTGAGTTTTTTATCAACTCAGGGCCAATCCTGACTCGATAACTAACCTCTGATTTTTTTGAAACCGCCTCAACAAAAGCATGGTATTTTTTTTTGCGTAATTTTTCTTGCAATGCCAGCGCATTTTTTTTGTTCGAAAAACTTCCAACTTGAATGACCCAGGTAGTTGCTTTTAAGGTTTTAATATCTGCCTGTGTGTTTTCGTTTTCTACAGGTTTAACTGGTCGATTTTCCTGGCTTGAATCGGTGTCAGAAATTTCACCAGACAGGTTTTTATTAACTTTACTTTGATTAGTAATTTTCGGACTTAGCTTATCAACTATAATTGTCTCAATTTTTTTGGTCTCTGGTGGTGAAATATTACTGCTCAAATTTAAGGGTTTCATTTTAATGATGGATTTATGTCGTTCTGGAATATTGCTACCAAAAGATGGCATTCCATCATCAGCGTCACCATTTAGTAATATAGGTATAAATATCACTCCAAGAGCAATTAATACAATCGCACCAATCATTCTTTTTTTAAAATCACGCTCGTTCATTAAACACCAAAATATATTTAGAATATAAGGTTTATTTCCGTGTTTTATTATATCAACTGTTAACTTAATTCCCTAGTTTTAAATAATTCACTTTCAAGTTCTTGCAATAAATAAAAGGAGCCAAAAATAACGATTTGGTCGTTTTTCTGACTCTCATCTAGTGCTT
Organism: Thiohalomonadales bacterium; assembly: GCA_048060815.1. GTDB lineage: Bacteria > Pseudomonadota > Gammaproteobacteria > UBA6429 > Thiohalophilaceae > CAYQUC01. Next base: position 3,055 of record JBGMQW010000012.1, read on the forward strand.
GCTGATAAGCAACTTTTGCGCTTGCATAAGCAAAACACTGAGAATTTACATCAATCTGCCTGATAATCTTAATTAAGTCTAGAGCCGGGATTGCTCTATCCAGGGGTAAATCAGTTACATACCAGGATAAGCATTTATTTGTGAGTGTTTCTACAATTGAATTAATATTTTTATCCGACATCATACCAGTTACAATTCTAATATCTCCTGAGCATCTATTTTCATTTAGGTATCCAGCTAGTGCACGTGTTGAATGAGCATTATGGGCTACATCAATAATAGTGTTAATTTTTCCGGGAATGTTTTCTAGTCGTCCATGAATTGAACTAGATAATATACCCTCACGTAACTGATTCTGGGATACAGGATAATCCCGAGCTAATAACTCTAAAACCATTAAAACACCCGCGATATTATTATATTGATGAGATCCCTTAAGCGGTAAAAATGGTAATGAGTAACGATTTTGAGAAAGTCCGTGCCAATCCCAGGAAAATTCATTGATAGAATAGTTAAATTCTGTATTTAGACTATATAATTCAGCATTAATTTTGCTGGCATTATAAGAAATCGATTTTGGTGCAATAGCATCACTACATACAACCGGCTTCGAAGGACGCATAATCCCGGCTTTCTCAATGCCTATTTTTTCTTTATCTGATCCTAACCACGCTTCATGATCAATATCAATTGCTGTAATTAATGCAATATTTGCATCAATGATATTTACTGCATCCAGACGTCCACCTAAGCCAACCTCAAGGATTGCGATATCGAGATCGTGTTCGGCCATTAATAATAATGCCGCTATAGTCCCAAATTCAAAATAAGTAAGAGAAATATCTATTCCAGAATGATCAATTCTGGCATGATCTATTTTATCAAAAACTGTACATAAATCTTGATCACTTACCGGCACACCATTTATTTGTATCCGTTCATTGTAGTTAAATAAGTGAGGTGAGGTATAACTGGCAACCTTATAACCAGCACGGTGTAATATATTATCTAAAAAGCAAATACTCGAGCCTTTACCATTGGTACCCGCTACACTAATTATTTTCCTTGCTATTGGTTTTGTTGCTAGACGTGAATAAACAGCGAGGACACGATCAAGTCCCAGATCAATTTCATTGGGATGACAGGTTTCTTGCCAATTTAACCAATCAGATAGAGTTTTAAATCGCATTTTGCGACCAGTAAAAAGTGTGTGATTAAGTAAAACTTACATCTTATGCTGGTTCTGGTGTTTGTTCTGCCATTAGTGGTATTGATGATACTTGATGTGTCATAATTGACAACATACTGGCAATTTTATCACGCATCTCACGTCGGTCGATAATCATGTCTATCGCACCATGAGCTAATAAAAATTCACTACGTTGAAATCCTTCCGGTAATGTTTCTCGCACTGTTTGTTCAATAACACGTGGTCCTGCAAAACCTACCAATGCATTTGGTTCACCGATATTAATATCTCCCAACATTGCAAAACTTGCTGAAACCCCACCCATTGTTGGATCAGTCAGAACAGATATGAATGGTATACCAGCATCTTTTAGTTTTGCCAACACAGCACTGGTCTTAGCCATTTGCATTAATGAAAATAATGCCTCTTGCATTCGTGCGCCACCACTGGCTGAAAAACAAATTAAAGGTATATTTTGCTCCAGACAAACATTTGCTGCACGAACAAATCGTTCACCAACCACACTACCCATTGAGCCACCCATGAATTTAAATTCGAAAGCGATTGCAACAACGGATATGCCCTTTAACTGTCCTTTAATAACAATCAAGGCATCTTTTTCATTTGTGGTTTTTTGAGCTGCAGTTAATCTATCTTTATATTTTTTAATGTCTTTAAACTTTATAATGTCAATCGGAGTAAGATTTGCAGCTATTTCTTCCTGATTTAACTCATCAAGAAAACCGGCTATTCTTCTTCTGGCATTAACACGCATATGATTATCGCATTTTGGACAAACATCGTGATTTCGTTCGAGTTCAGCCCGATATAAAACAGCATTACAGCTATTACACTTGGTCCATAAACCTTCAGGTATACTCTTTTTATTACTCGCATCAGTACGAATTTGGGTAGGCAGTAATTTTGTAAACCAATTCATCTTATATCCTTCTACATTCAATATATGTGATCATAACCTGCCTAGAAATAACATCAAGCACTATTAGATTCTCATTAATAATCAATTACTTACCTATCTAATGCATGGCGAACATCAGTCAAAAAACTAAATACTTCCTTAACAATTTTAGCAGGTGATTGCAAATTATTCTCAATCAGATTAATAATTGCACTGCCTATCACAACCGCATCGCTATTCTCAGCTACTTTTGCAGCAGTTACAGCATCTTTAATACCAAATCCTACACCAATAGGTAAATTGATGAATTTCCGAATCGTATCAACTCGTGAACTAACTTCCTGGACATCGATATTAGCAGCCCCGGTAACACCTTTAATCGAGACATAATAAACAAAACCACTAGCAAACTGATTAATCAATTTCATCCGCTTAGAACTGGTCGTAGGTGCAATTAGATAAATAGGATCTAACCCTTCGGCAGAACAAAATTTAGTAAAGCTTTTTGCCTCCTCAGGAGGTAGATCAACGGTTAGAACACCATCAACTCCAGATGATACTGCTTCTTTAACAAATCGCTCATACCCCATTACTTCAATTGGATTTAAATATCCCATTAAAATAATAGGAGTATTATTATCCTTCTGGCGAAAAGTCCGAACTATTTCAAAAACATCATCAAGACTTGTATCAAATTGTAAAGCCCGCTCTGCTGCCCGCTGAATAATGGGGCCATCAGCCATTGGATCAGAGAAAGGTACTCCAAGCTCAATAACATTAGCTCCAGCTTTTACCATAGAGTGCATTAAAGGCAAAGTTAAATCTAAACCTGGATCACCTGTTACAATGTAAGGAATCAAGGCTGTTTTACGTTGTTTCTTTAAATTCGAAAAACAGGCGGCCAATCGATTCAAACGCGTCATAAATCAATTCCTTCATATTCAGCTACAGTGTGAATATCTTTATCACCTCGACCAGATAGATTTACGATAATTATTTCATCCTGAATCATTGATTTAGCTAATTTAGTGGTAAATGCTAAAGCATGACTTGATTCCAAAGCGGGTAAAATCCCTTCGAATAATGTTAAATCATGAAAACCTTGTAATGCTTCTTTATCAGTAACTGAAACATAATTTGCTCTACCGTGATCCTTTAACCATGCGTGTTCAGGTCCGACACCTGGATAATCAAGACCGGCAGAAATTGAATGCGTTGGAATAATTTGACCATTATCATCTTCAATTAGATAAGTACGATTACCGTGTAATACACCGGGTCGTCCCGCACACAACGCTGCAGCATGTTGGCCGGTCTCGATACCCTCACCTGCAGCTTCTACACCATATAAAGCAACTGAAGCGTCCTTGATAAATGGGTAGAACAATCCTATAGCATTCGAGCCACCACCAATACAGGCGACTAATGCATTTGGTAAGCAACCTGCTTGTTCCATAATTTGTTCTCTAGCTTCGCGCCCAATAATTGCCTGAAAATCTCTGACCATAGCGGGATATGGGTGTGGTCCTGCAACTGTTCCAATGATATAAAAAGTATTATCGACATTTGCCACCCAGTCACGCATCGCTTCATTTAATGCATCTTTTAATGTTTTTGAACCGGAATCAACTGAAACCACTGTTGCACCTAATAATTTCATTCGATAGACATTTAGTGATTGCCGTTGAATATCTTCAGCGCCCATATAAATTACACATTCTAAACCTAAACGTGTCGCTACCGTAGCGGTTGCGACACCATGTTGACCAGCACCCGTTTCTGCAATAATTCTGGTTTTCCCCAAACGCTTAGCTAGTAAGGCTTGTCCAATTGCATTATTAATTTTATGTGCACCAGTGTGATTTAAATCTTCTCGTTTTAAATATATCTGTGCTCCACCAACTATTCCGCTCCATCGTTTCGCATAATAAAGAGGTGATGGTCGTCCAACATAGTGTTGTAATTCATAATCTAATTCTTTTAAGAATTCAGGGTCTTTAAGATAGTGCTCATAAATTTTCTTTAATTCATCAAGCGGTTCCATTAATGTTTCGGCCACAAACAAACCACCATAGTCGCCAAAATGACCTCGATCATCAGGCAATTGATAGTCTTTAATTAATTTATCAAAATTATTTTGATCCAAGCAAATTCACCTCATTCATAAATTTTTGCATTTTTACGTTATCTTTAATACCTTTTGCAGCTTCAATACCACTGCTCACATCTACTGCATAAGGATGTGTTTTTAAAATAGCTTCTGTGATATTTGTTGAACTTAGGCCACCAGCAAGAATAATAGGTATGTCAGATGTATCGGGGACTCGAGACCAATCAAATTTTTCTCCTGTGCCACCTACATATTTATCATGAAAACTATCAAGTAAAATACCAGAAGCAGTATTATACCTTCCAATTTCAGTCAACACATCTATATTTTGAGCCATTCTAATTGCTTTCAAATAGGGTAGTGAAAAACTTGCACAAAATTCCTCTGATTCGTAACCGTGAAATTGCAGTATATTCAATGGTACTTGTGATATAACCCGATTTACTTCTTCCTCAGTGGGATTTACAAATAAACCTACAACTGATACAAAAGGTGGCAAAGCTGCGATAATTTTTGATGCATTAGTAATTTCAACGCATCGAGGACTTTTTGAATAAAAAATCAGGCCGATAGCATCTACTGCTAAACTTGCAGCAAAAACTGCATTATCAACATTTGTTATTCCACAGTATTTAACGCGAACTCGTGTTTTCATAAATAATATATTAACCAAATTGGTGTATTACCAAATTGACGCACTATTGGCAAGTTGAGGTAAATTAAATGTATCAGGATATTGAATCGACGTTAAGTATAAGCCATCCGGTGAAGCGGTCACACCTTTATGTTGGCGATCTTGCAATTGTAATATCTCATATGCCCATTCAGGTTTTTTTTCACTGCAACCTACAGTCATTAATACACCGGAAATATTACGTACCATATGATGCAAAAAAGCATTTGCAACAAACTCAATAATAACAAAATTACCATTTCGAATAACTTCAAGTTTAATCATTGTTCGTATTGGTGTTTTTGATTGACAATGTTTTGCTCGGTATGAATTAAAATTATGCTTGCCGATTAAATAATTTGCGGCTTGTTGCATTAAATTAATATCCAGAGGGCGATAATCATGAGAAACCAATTTATGTAGAAATCCAGCTTGTACTTTACGATTTAAAATTACATATTGATAACTTCTTTGTACCGCAGAAAATCTGGCATGAAATTCTCCACTAACTTCAATCGCCCACAAAATTCGTATATCAAAAGGTAAATGTGTGTTAGTACCTAAAGTCCAGGATTTTATTGGTCGACTTAATTCCGTATCAAAATGAATAACTTGTTCCAAAGCATGAACACCGGCATCGGTACGTCCAGCACAAATTATTTTAATCTTAACATTGGCAATTCGAGATAATGCAATCTCAACATGTTCCTGAATTGATGAACTGTGTAGTTGTTTTTGCCATCCGCTATAAGAACTGCCTTTATACTCAACCCCTAATGCAATTCTCATGTCTTAATACTATACATTATTTATAATCCTAGATTCCGCAGTTGAAAGTTGTGCAAAGTATTCTTGAGTGTTTGATTGGTGTTGCGTCTTTACCCTACAGGTCAAACTGATATTCACTTTATGTTATTATAGTCATAAGTAAATGATGACGCCTAATGTTCCTGTACAAGATTAGACTGCGGATTTTAGGATAATATCATCCTGGCAAAAATAGTATCACTAAAATAGAATAAACCAAAAACAATTAATAAGTAACCCCATTCATAAAATTCGGGAAACTTAATTGTATCATATTGTATTTTTTTACATTCACTATTTTCAGCCTGCTTATAAACTTCATTTAAAATATGATGTACAGAAAATACTATTTTCCCAATTTTGGAATTATTTGAAGTGGGTTCTGTTTTAGTACTAACTAAACCTGGTAACAACTCAACAATTTCTATAATCAAATAAATTCGTACTGCAAATCGTTCAGAAGAAAACCCAAATATAGTCAATGGTTTAGATAAATAGACTAGTGATGCTATTAAATTTTGTCTGGGTATTGATACGATTAAAACAACAACAGAGATCACAATTAGCATTAAAGCAATAATTTTAGTTAATGAATAATAAATAACAGGAGTCAAATCACCCATAAAATTTCCTGTTGCTTTCGAAACAATATTAATATCATCTGGAGGAAAGAAGCTAAATAATATAAATATTGAAATGTAAAACCATTTTAAACGCCAAATCATTTTCCACATCAATGTAATTATTTTCTTGGGAAGAAATAAACTAGTCCAAAATAAAATAAACCCGACCAACATAAGCTGAACGGGTTTAGCTTGAACAATAAAATAAGTGGATAGAAGAAAAATACTTATCCGGATTACCGGATGCATAATTTATGCCTTAAAAAACAATTGTGGAATTAAACAATTTGATGAATCAATTCTTGCGCTTCTTGTTTTTGAGAATCATTACCTTCATCAATAACTTCATCTAATATGCTTCTAGCGCCATTCGAGTCACCCATATCAATGTAGGCTTTAGCAAGATCTAATTTTGTACCAACCTCGTCCATACCAGAACTCAATTCAAGATCATCATCAAGGTTAATATCATTATCTGTCGGAAGATCGAAATCTAAACCAGAGGCATCAATTTCAGCTGTGGTATTACTCTCATCTAAACCTAAGTCCATTAACTCACTTTCTGGTCCAGAATCCAGACTAAATTCCATACTGCCACTGGATCCTTCAGTCGATATTTCTTCTGTTGATTCTGTAGAATCAAGATTAAAGTCCAAAGAATTAGAATCATCATCTGAACTAATATCATCCTGAGTATCTAGATTTAAGTCAAATTCCAGTCCAGAAGTTTCTTCTTTTGCTAAATCACCACTCAAATCACCAGTTGTATCAATACCGAGATCAAAATTGTAATCACCTCCCGTGTCAGTACCAAGATCTGTACTTAAAGAGCTAGTATCTGTTGCTGATAAATCAGTTGAATCAAACACACCTGTGTCTAAACCAATATCCATAACATCACTTTTGCTCATCGAAGCACTACTAACATTCGCGCCATCTTCCGGAGGTGTTCCACCACTAAATATTGGATTATCCGGTGCTATTTCAGCTCCCATAGATAACACTTTTTCCCACATCGGATCTGAACCAGCATTACCCCCTAAAGAGGCATAAAATTCTTCTGCTGTAGATTCAAATGATTCTTTGTTTTTGGTTGTGTAATAAAGCTCGATTAATTTTAATTTTAATTCACTTCGATTAGGATCAGATTTTATCGCATCCTGTAAACGTTCTTCTGCAGCTTCATAACGGCCATACGCCATAAACACATCAGCTTCAGTTAATGGATCAACTTCATTGTCTTCTTCTATGGCATTCATGCCACTTATTGCAAAATCACTTAAAAATGAAGATTCTTCAGAACTGGTACTATCAACTCCAGCAGACACTGGACCTGACGATATTTCACTATCACTACTTGTAAAGTCAGAAATAGAAATATCATTTTCTTCACTGCCTATTAAAATACTTTCATTCGAACCTTCTTTATTCGAATTACGACGTTTCAACATAACGATTGTTAAAATCAGGAGTATCAAGGCAGCAACTGCACCACCAATATAAATAATATTATTCATTAATGTTGCAAGTACACCGGCAACAACCCCCATTATGGTAGCAACAATTCCGACCTCATCTGAGTCATCAGCTACAGCTATATCCTCATCACTGGTTTCACCAGCGGTAGTTTCATCTAAAACAATTTCTTCCGGTGCATCAGCAGTACCAACTCCTTCCATAGTCTGCTCCTGATTTATTTCTTCAGGTTCACCGACATCTTCAGGATTGGATTGTGCCAATTGTTCTTCTATCGCTACTTGAGCTTGCTGTTCTGCCGTAGCAGCATTTCGTTCATTTATTTCATGCAATTGTTGCTGTAATGATGCTAACTCATCATCTTCAACCGTTAACATTCGTTGCATAGAATTTATTTCATCCTCCAAATCAAGTAATTTTTTACTCAATTCAGGATTTTGTGAATCAGAAGTACTTGCTTCAGATATTGCTCGTTTTAAATCGTCACGCAAAATTGCCAAATCTGATAATTGTTGTGCATCAGCGGAATCATCAACACCTGTCGATACTTCGGCATCATTGCTCTCCGGAGTTACAAGTGTTAATTCACCTGAATCTGGATCTTCTACTGATCCAGACTCTGAAAAAGACATATCAGATGTATCAACTGCCTGCGTTTCGACATTTGATGCAATATTTTGTCGATAATTTTGCCATTGCTCAGTCTGATCTTGATACATTTCGATAGCTTGCGATTGAGTCATTTGTGTTAACAATCCTTTATCTTCAACACGTAACACGTAACCCACTTTTAATCGATGCACATTGTTATCAATAAAAGCATCAGGGTTACTTTGTAATAATGCCATCATAATTTGGTAAACAGTGGTGGTTGAACTACCTGCACGAAGTTTTTCAGCTATTTGCCATAGATTATCGTTCTTTTTAGTAATACCATAATCTAAATCTCCAACCGGCGTAGTTTCTCGATTATCAGAGATTGCTTCTGACTCATCCCTGGCTACCATTGACTCCGGTTCTGTATCACTAAAATCGGCAACATTTGATTCAATCGGTTGTTCTACAAAAGCAGGTTCAGCATCAAATTGATCTTCAGTTGGTTCAGAGTAATCTGAAAGTGGAATGCGTGGAAATAAACCATCATCATCTGCAAACGATTCTGCTTCTGTATCTTCTAATGCCAGATTAGGTTCATCTGTTATTAAGGTTTCCGGTTCAGCTTCGGTAACAGGCTCTAATAAAGCTTCTGACTCTGTTACCGGCTCTAATTCCTGTCTATCAAGGTTATCTTGTTGTACAGCTTGTGAATCTTCTGCTGTAGGTTCACTAAAAGCATCAGCTACAGTTGATTCGACTTCTTCAGGCTCTTCAATTAGATCAGGTTCTGCTTCCATAAGTGATCCAGAATCTGCTGTTTCTGCTTGATCTTGTGGTGGTTGTTCTATTTCAGAAGCAGGGAAAAGTGCTTCTTCACGAGCACTTTCAACAGTTGCTGGCTCGTCTAACAGTGCTGCCTCAGCCCCGCTGAAAGGCGATGCTTGTGGTTCATTAACAGTTTCTTCAATGATAGGTTCAGGCTCGATCTCAGTTGCAGCAGGTGTTTCAATTACACTTACTGCATCAGCTTGTTTTAAATGTGGAGGATCAAGTAAAACAACAAAATTCTTAATAATTCTCTCATTTTTAGAGTTCATTTCTAACCAAAAATCGAGGAACGGTTCACGTATCTGTTTTTTTGAAGTAATCTTGATATATGATAATCCACTTTTCTGTTTAACTTCAAACTTGAGCAAGCTTAAAAGATTAGGCCGATCGGTACCAAACCGTTCAAATACCTCAGGTGATGCAAGCTTAACTTCCAGACTTCCAATATCGGATTTCGTTGCTGATAACAGGGGAATTTCTGCATCCATTATTTCATTCAATGCTGAATTTGTTTTAATCTTACCAAACCCTAATGCAAACACATTAATAGGTAAAAGTGCGATAAGCAAAATACATAACATTTTTGTGGTTTTATGAAACATTTCTTTCCCCCACCGAGCAGTGCGTGGATTATTCTTTGTTGTACGAAAATCGAAAATCATATTTTTTCTCATAGACTCATATACTTGAACTACAAAAGCTCGAATTATCATTACAATTGTACCGTAACTATAGCTTATAAAGGCCATTTTACCAAAATTAATATATTTAAGCCTGTTTGTCGAGAATAAGCCGTTTTCCAGACCTATTAGTCGGCACTTTAATAAAAAACTATAACTTACACCAATTTTGTACCTATACATTAATTAATATAATAGTTAGCAATATAGCGAATGCAATAACATGATGTTTTACTGATTTTAGCAAGGGAATTGTTCACACTTAGAAAGGAAAGTCACTAATATTATGGTTAAAACCGAGAAATACTAGTGACTTGTTTAAAAACGTAGCAATTAACCGGATAAAATAATTCTCAACATTCTTCTTAAAGGTTCAGCGGCACCCCATAACAGTTGATCACCGACCGTAAATGCAGAAATATATTGAGTTCCCATGGATAATTTACGAATTCGACCAATAGGAACATTTAAAGTACCAGATACTTTAACAGGAGTGAGCTCTTGAACAGTACTATCACGATCATCCGCTATCACTTTAACCCAATCATTTGCAGCTGCCAGTATTTCTTGTATTTCTTTAATGGATACATCTTTGTTGAGCTTAATAGTCAAGGCTTGTGAATGACAACGCATAGCACCGACGCGAACACATAAACCATCGATCGGTATGGGACTAGCACTTAAGCCAAGAATTTTATTTGTTTCTGCTTCGGCTTTCCATTCTTCACGACTTTGACCACTTTCTAATTGGCTATCGATATAAGGTATTAAGCTACCCGCCAGAGGAACACCAAATTTATCACAGGGATATTTATCGCTACGAATAAACTCTGAGACCGACTTATCAATTTCTAAAATAGCACTTGCAGGATCTTCCAAGGATATTTTAACAGAATCACGAACAGCACCCATTTGATTTAATAACTCTCGCATGTATAACGCACCGCCGCCCGATGCAGCTTGATAAGTCATTGGGGTTATCCATTCGACTAAGTCACTTTTAAATAATCCACCTATCGCCATTAACATTAAACTAACAGTACAATTGCCACCTACAAATGTTTTTGTACCATCCGCGAGTGCATTTTTTATGACTGATAAATTAACTGGGTCAAGAACAATCACACTATCGTCAGCCATACGTAATGTTGATGCGGCATCAATCCAGTAACCACTCCAGCCCAATTTACGCAATTCAGGATAGATTTCTTTGGTATATCCACCACCCTGACATGATATGATAATATCCATTTCAGAGAGTTCTTTTATATCGCTAGCATTTTTTAAAACCGAAACGTTTTTAGTTACATCTGGCCCTTTTAATCCAACCTGTGATGTACTAAAAAATACCGGTTCGATCAAGTCAAAATCTTTTTCAGTTATCATGCGCTGCATTAAAACGGATCCCACCATGCCACGCCATCCTACAAAACCTACCCTTTTCATTACTTATTTCCCCTGAGATTTTATCAATCTGATTTTATCTAAATTAACGCAGTAACAACTGCGTCACCCATAGCTGTAGTACTCACCTTGGTACAGCCATTGGTATATATATCTTCTGTTCGAAGACCTTTATCTAAAACAGCTTTCACCGCATCCTCAATCTTATTAGCCATTTCAGATTCATCAAGTGTATAACGCAACATCATTGCGACAGATAAAATTGTCGCTAATGGGTTCGCGATATTTTTACCCGCAATATCCGGAGCTGATCCATGAATCGGTTCATACATTCCCTTACTATTTATATCTAATGATGCTGAAGGTAACATTCCAATCGATCCTGTTAACATTGCAGCTGTGTCAGAAAGAATGTCGCCAAACATATTTGTTGTTACCATCACATCAAATTGCTTTGGTTCACGAACTAGTTGCATTGCGGCATTATCAACATACATATGACTTAGATCTATATCAGAATATTCCTTACCTAAAGTTGAAATAATTTCCCGCCAAAGTTCAGTACACTCGAGTACATTTGCTTTATCAACCGAACATAAGCGCTTATTACGCTTAGCTGCAATATCAAAAGCAACTTTACCGATACGCGTAATTTCACTTTCTTTATATACTAATGTGTTAAACCCCTGTCGTTCACCATTTTCAAGAATTCGAATACCTCTTGGCTCACCAAAATAAATTCCTCCAGTGAGCTCACGAACTATCATGATATCCAGACCGGACACCACTTCATCTTTTAATGTTGAACTGCTGGCAAGTTGTGGATATAAAATTGCGGGTCTCAAGTTTGCAAATAAATCCAGCTCTGAACGTAACCCCAGTAAACCTTTTTCAGGGCGAACAGAAATATCCAGGTTCTCCCATTTGTACCCCCCAACAGCCCCGAGTAATAAAGCATCGGCTTGTTTGGCTAATGCAAGAGTTTGTTCGGGTAGTGGCGAACCAAATTCGTCATAAGCACTACCGCCAACTAATGCGGATTCTAATTCGATATCTAAAGCAAATTCTTTTTGTAGGCATCGTAAAACTTTTTCAGCTTCACCTACAATTTCGTGGCCGATGCCATCACCGGGTAATAATAATATTTTTTTACTCATTAAAAAGTCCTTTCAATATACCTGTATAAATAATAAAATAACCCGATTAAAATAGCCAAGGGGTAATATTTTTTTGCGTTTTTTCATATAGTTTTATTTCATTCGCATACTGTAAAGTAAGCCCAATATCATCAAGACCTTCCAGCAATCGTTTTTTTCGAAATAAATCAACATCAAAATAAATTACTGAATCATCAACTGAGCTTGTCAGTGATTGTGCTTCAAGATCCACGTTTAATGAAAAACCTTCATTTTTATAAATAGTTTCAAACAAAGAATCTATGCGTTTATTTTCTACGATAACAGGTAAAATTCCGTTCTTGTAACAATTATTAAAAAAAATATCTGCATAACTCGGTGCAATAATTACTTTAAAACCATAATCCAGTAATGCCCACGGTGCATGTTCACGACTCGAACCACATCCAAAATTATCGCGTGTTAATAGAATTTGAGCATTTTTATAACGTGGTTTATTTAATACAAAATTTTTGTTTAATGGTCGATTACTATTATCAGAATCCGGTTCACCGATATCTAAATAACGCCATTCATCGAATAAATTAGGACCAAAACCACTGCGTTTAATTGATTTTAGAAATTGTTTGGGAATAATTGCATCGGTATCAACATTAGGTCGATCCATTGGCGCAACAATACCTTTAAAAGTTATAAATTTTTCCATTTTTAAAATATCTCTTATTTATTGCATGTCTTGTACATTAATGAAATGTCCTGTTACTGCTGCGGCTGCCGCCATTGCCGGGCTCACTAAATGTGTTCGACTACCCTTACCCTGCCTGCCTTCAAAATTTCGATTTGAAGTAGACGCACATCGCTCGCCATCTTCCAATTTATCAGCATTCATTGCCAGACACATCGAGCAACCGGGATCACGCCATTCAAAACCTGCATTGATAAATATTTTATCTAATCCTTCTAACTCGGCCTGCTGCTTTACCAGACCACTTCCAGGCACCACCATTGCAAGTTTAATGTTATTTGCAACGTGTCGTCCTGTGACTATTTTTGCTGCCGCTCGCAGATCTTCAATTCTGCCATTTGTGCATGAACCAATAAAAATTTTATCCAGTTTAATATCACGTATTGGCGTATTTGCTGTTAAGTCCATATATTCTAGCGCCTTTTGCATTCCGGCACTCTTTACAGCATCTTTCTCCTGCTCTGGATTTGGTACTACTGCATTAATATCAACTACCATTTCGGGTGAAGTTCCCCAGGTAACTTGTGGTTGAATATCTTTGGCTTCAAGTTCAATAATGTGATCAAATTTCGCATTTTTGTCACTATGCAAGGTATTCCAAAGTTCAACGGCTTGCTCCCAATTATCTGTGGGAGCATAAGGTCGGCCTTTGACATAGTCGATGGTCTTTTGATCCACCGCAACCATTCCTGCACCAGCACCTGCTTCAATAGCCATATTACACAAACTCATGCGACCTTCAATTGACAAATCAGCTATCGCTTTACCGGTAAATTCAATGGCATAACCCGTTCCGCCAGCAGTTCCTATTTTACCGATAATCGCCAGGATTATATCTTTACCTGTTACATGTTTATTGGCTGAACCATTGACTTTAATTTGCATCGTTTTAGATTTTTTTAATACCAGACATTGAGTAGCCAATACGTGCTCAACTTCAGAAGTACCAATACCAAATGCAAGCGCACCAAGAGCACCATGCGTTGAGGTATGCGAATCACCACAAACGATTGTCATTCCCGGTAATGTCGCACCTTGCTCCGGACCGATAACATGCACAATGCCCTGACGAGGATCGTTCATAGTAAATTCGGTAATATTAAAATCTTTACAATTTTTATCCAGCGTTTCAACTTGAAGTCGTGACACCGGATCCTTAATACCTTTTTCACGCTCTGTTGTTGGAACATTATGATCCGGAGTAGCAAGATTTGTGTCTTGCCGCCACAATGTGCGTCCGGCTATTCGTAACCCTTCAAATGCCTGTGGTGAAGTCACTTCATGAACTAAATGACGATCGATATAGAGTAATGCCGTATCATCGCCATTGTCGCGAACTACATGTTTATCCCACAATTTGTCATACAAGGTTTTAGTTGTCATTAATTTGTCCTCTTCGATAATTGATGATAATATCAATTTAAACATTACTCAAATTCATATTTTTCATGTAATATATGAATATTGGTAATACATTATGTGAGTTTTCTTATGGATATCGCAAGCCTGCAAGCTTTTGTCGCTGTTGCAAAATATGGTTCATTTTCAATAGCTTCTGAAAGTCTGTTTTTAACGCAACCAGCCATTAGTAAACGAATTTCAAGTTTAGAGACAGAATTAAATACACAATTATTTGATCGCATTAATCGTAAAATTTCACTCACTGAAGCTGGTATCGCTCTTCTACCGCGAGCACATCAACTGATACTGGATATTGAAGATTGTAAACGAGCGGTCAGCAATCTTTCCACACAAGTTACAGGGACTTTATCAATTGGTACTAGTCATCACATTGGTCTACATCGATTACCACCTGTATTGACTCAATTTACAACTAAATACCCTGATGTTGATTTAGATTTACAGTTTATGGACTCCGAAGCTGCCTGTCGTGAAATTGTACAAGGCAACCTGGAAATGGCATTGGTTACCTTACCTCTAATTCCAATGAAGGATATTCATACAAAATTAATTTGGTCGGATCCATTATCGGTCATTGTTAATAAATTTCATCCATTGGTAAATCTAAATACAGTTTCTCTTAGTCAGTTAGCAGAACACAAAGCCATATTACCCGCTGTGGGGACTTTCACCCGTGAAATAATTGAGCAATCATTAAAAAAACAAAATATCAAATTAAAGTTGAGCTTAACAACTAATTATTTGGAAACCATTAATATGCTGGTTAGTGTCGGTTTAGGATGGAGTATATTACCTGATAAAATGCTTTCAAAAGATATAAAACCGATTAATGTCAAAGGGCTTGATATATCAAGGCAACTTGGTATTGTATGGCATTCTAAAAGAACTTTGTCAAATGCAGCGACGAGCATGCATCAAATATTACAAAATGAGCTAAATCAGTAAACAAACTGTTAAAAAATATCGTTTTCATTTTTTCTTTGCGGTACACTTAGGTTTATGGAAGTAATTAAAACATTAAGTCCTGGTGTAAATGGGACAAAAAGATACGTAAAACTCTACGGTAATAAACTAGTCTGCGTTCGTTACCGGATTGACAAATCAACCGGTGATCGCTTCACTACAATTGAATTAATTGTTGATGAAAGCCTGGCAAATGATCCAACTCAATCTCAAGAACTGGATATTTCGACTTTGAAATTTCTACAGGAACGTTTTGGTAAAAACACTGACAAAAAATAATTGATATACCAGTCATTTAATAATCGTCGCAAATAAATCGTGATCGTTAGCATTAGTAATTTCTACTGCCAACAAATCTCCCGGTACCAGATCTCTATTTTTTAAATCACCATATTGTGATTTGTTATTATCTATAAAAACCAGACCATCAATCTCAGGTGCATCGGCAACACTACGCGCAGTAATTCCATCTTTTGTTATTTCATCAACCATTACAGTTTGAGTTGTTCCAATTTTTCTTTGTAATTTTTCATTACTAATTTTTGCCTGTAAAGTCATAAACCGTTCCAGACGTTCATTTTTAATTTCTTCCGGTACTGCACCATTAAGTTTATTTGCTTTTGCTCCTTCTACAGCAGAATAAGTAAAACATCCTACCCGGTCTAATTGTGCTAACTGTAAAAACTCAAGTAATTTTTCAAAATCATTCTCGGTCTCACCGGGAAAACCAACAATAAAAGTACTTCGTAAATTAATTTCTGGGCAAATTGAACGCCATGTTGATATTCGCTCCAATGTGTTTTCACTACTTGCCGGTCTTTTCATTGCTTTTAATATTACAGGGCTTGCGTGTTGAAATGGTATATCAAGATAAGGTAATAATTTCCCTTCGGCCATCAATGGAATTATCTTATCGACATGCGGATATGGATATACATAATGTAATCGTACCCAGATACCAAACTGAGCCAGAGTTTGAACTAAATCCAGCATTGATGTTTTTAATGGTTGACCTTTCCAAAAATCAGCACGGTATTTCACATCAACACCATAGGCACTGGTATCTTGAGAAATAACTAAAAGTTCTTTAACACCGGCATTTGCCAGATTCTCTGCCTCGGTAAGTACTTCTGAAATTGATCTGCTGACTAAATCTCCACGCAATGATGGAATAATACAAAAACTGCAACGATGATTACATCCTTCTGAAATTTTCAGATAAGCATAATGATTTGGTGTTAATTTGATTCCTTGTGGTGGTATCAAACTGATAAATGGATTATTATTAATTGGTAAATGCTGATGCACTGCTTGCATCACTTCCTCTTTTGCATGTGGTCCAGTTACTGCTAATACTTGAGGGAATTTATCTTTAACAATTGTTCCTTTAGCACCAAGGCAACCAGTTACAATTACTTTGCCATTTTCTGATATTGCCTCACCGATAGTTTCAATAGATTCTTCAACTGCTGTATCAATAAAACCACAGGTATTAATTATTACAAGATCAGCATCATAATAACTTGGACTTATAACATAACCTTCGGCACGTAATTGTGTGATGATTTGCTCAGAGTCGACCAAAGCTTTAGGACAACCTAAGCTAACAAATCCAACTTTCTTATTATCACTCATTATAATCCTGTTCACCATGTGAAATTTATGTAACTGTTCTATTCATTTTTAGCTGCCAAGTATTAAGGTAGAGATAATTTTATTTTTAAACTAGTTTCTTATTAACCTTTATATTTAACCACTACTATTTTATTTCAATCTTTTACAAATATAAATGAAACTATAAACCCTGATAATGCCATTCCTGACGCTATTAAAAACGTAACATTACTTCCCATGCTATCCCAACTTACACCACTTACATAACTACCAAGAGCACCACCCGCTCCAAAACTTAAACTACTATATAAAGCCTGTCCTTTGCCTTGATGACGTCCGGGAAAATAGATATTTATTAAATGAATTGCTGCCGCATGATAAATTCCAAATGTTGCTGCATGCATAAGTTGAATAATTATTACAACAAAGAGTTGATCAACATATACTGATAATAAAGACCAACGTAAAACAGCAATGAATAAACTAAATAACAATAAAATTCGAAAATTATATTTATGAAGCAAACGATTCATAAACATAAAAACCACAACTTCGGAAGCAACTCCAAGTGCCCACAAACTACCGATACTTGCCATAGTATAACCATGGTTAGTCATATAAGGTGTAAAAAACACATAATATGCACCATGGCTGGCTTGCATCAAAAAACAACTAAGCAATAATCCGGTAACAGCCGGCCGCCTTAAAATCACTCTTAATGGCTCATGATCCAGTGCTAAATGACCTGCAGCAGATTCTGGAACAATCAAACTCATCAACCAGATAATTATAAATAAAACAATTAGGGAGTAAGGTACAATTCCTACAGTCCATTGTTCTATCGAAAATCCAAGTAGCAAAACTGCTAAAATAAATCCAATACTTCCCCATAATCGAATACTACTGTATCTGTTTACTTTTTTTCCTAAATGAGAAAATGTTGTTGCTTCAAATTGAGGCAAAGTCGCATTCCAGAAGAAACTATAAACAAGCATTACTGCTGCAATCCACCAATATGAAGTCACAAACAGAATACCGGCAAAAGCAACTATTGCACTTAACGAACCAAAACGCACAATAGCCATGCGTTTTCCTGTGTGATCTGCAATCCAGCCCCAAATATTCGGTGATATAATTTTTGTCACCATCAATATCGCAACTAATTCACCTATTGATTTTGCATCGAAACCAAGCGAAAAAAGATAAGCACTCCAGTATGGAAGCATTGCGCCAAGGCTTGCAAAATAAAATAAATAAAAACCCGACAGTCTCCAATAAGGTACTGCATTATTTGAAGTGTTCACAGCTCGTTTTTTAAGATTTACCCGCAGGGACAACCGGAGTTTCGGATGTTACATCCATATTCTGACCGCGATGACGTAGCATATGATCCAGAATCGTTATTGCTAACATCGCTTCTGCAATTGGTGTGGCGCGAATTCCAACACAAGGATCGTGGCGACCTTTTGTAATCACGTCAATTGCTTCACCTTGTTTATTAATACTACGACCGGATAAACGCAGACTTGATGTTGGTTTAAGTGCAATACTCACAATTATATCTTGTCCAGATGAAATACCACCAAGAACACCACCAGCATGATTACTCAAAAATCCCTCAGGAGTAATTTCATCACGATGCTCGGTACCTTTTTGCGTAATACAATCAAAACCAGCACCAATTTCAACACCTTTAACAGCATTAATACACATCATTGAATGAGCAATGTCAGAATCCAGCCGATCAAATACTGGTTCACCTAATCCAGGGGGAACACCTGTGGCTACAACATTGATTCTGGCACCAATGGAGTTTCCTTCTTTTCGTAAAGCATCCATATACGCTTCTAATTCAGCAACTTTATTTTCATCCGGGAAAAAAAATGCATTTTGTTCAACTTGATCCCAATTAAAGTTTTCAAAGCTTATTGGACCAAGCTGTGCCATATACCCTTTAATTGTAATGTTATATCGTTTCTGTAAATATTTTTTCGCAACCGCTCCTGCCGCAACGCGCATCGCAGTTTCTCGAGCAGACGAGCGACCACCACCACGATAATCACGTAAACCAAATTTTTGCTGATAAGTATAATCTGCATGGCCAGGTCGAAAGGTATTTGATATTTCGGAGTAATCTTTAGAGCGTTGATCCACATTTTCAATCATTAACGCTATTGGTGTTCCTGTTGTAACACCCTCAAAGACCCCGGATAAAATTTTAACGGCATCAGGCTCCCGACGTTGTGTTGTGTGCCGGTTTTTACCGGGACGCCGTCGTTCAAGATCAGCCTGAAGATCTTTTTCAGTCAGCTCTAATCCTGAAGGACAACCATCAATAATACAGCCAATAGCTAATCCGTGACTTTCACCAAAACTGGTGACAGTAAATAACTTACCAATTGAATTTCCTGACATAATTTAATGTTTCTTTAGTGGCTAATATATGACCAACCTGTATATTAGTGTAAAATCAACCTGACTTTAAAAAATAGATTCAAATTAAAGTTTATTCGGGACGATATACTATATACAGAATAATGATCAATTACATTTCTAAAATTTCAAAACGATAACAAGTTATTGATTTTAAAGTGTGTATACTCAAAATACAACAAAGGTTTAATAATATTGGCGCTACAAATAAATAAAACCATCATTACGCACAGTATTGCATTTACTTTAATTCTGGTATTAATGGCTTTTTTGACCAGTACGGCATTAAACCGTATTCAACTGGAAATTAAAAATATCGATCTTATCGTTAATAATAACAATATTAAAACGCAACTTGTAAATCGAATGCGCACAGCTGCCCGGGATCGAACAGTGGCATTAATGCATATGGTTATTGAAACTGACTCTTTTGCGCGTGAAGATGCCTTTGTCGAGTTTAACCAGAATGGTGGATTATTTAGTGATGCCCGAAGTAAATTGATGAGAATGGACTTAAATCAGAATGAGTTGCAATTATTAAATACGCAAGCAAAACTGACAACCACATATGTCGTACCATTACAACGTTCAATAACAGAACATGCAATAATGGAAAATATAAAACAAGCTCATGATTTATTACTTTATCAAGCTATACCGAAGCAAAATGAAGTATTTAAGATCTTGACTAAATTACAACGTATTCAAGAACAATCAGATGATAAATTTGTTAATGAAGCCAGACAACGATTTCAAACCAGTCGGCAAAATATTCTTTCACTTGCTATATCTATATTAATTATTGTTCTACTTGTAGCTATGCTACTAATTCGTCGTACTGTGATATCTGAAAATAATTTAAACAAGGAAAAAGAACGCGCTATTGTCACACTTCATTCAATCGGCGAGGGTGTTATTACTACTGATATATATGGTAAAATAGAATCATTAAATAGTGTTGCTGAATCTTTAACAGGATGGCAATTTTCAAATGCTAAAAATATGCCTATTCAACAAGTCTGTAAATTCATTCGAGACATTGACCATAAAAAAATTGAAAACCCAGTTACAAAATCACTCACAAAAAGCAAAATAATACATTCTAATTCACATAGTTTACTAATGCGTAATGATGGTAATGAATTTGCAATCGAATATACTGCTTCCCCCATCTTTGACAAAAATAATCAAATTAGTGGTTCAGTTTTAGTTTTCCGTGATGTTACAGAAATGCGGGCATTATCAAATCAATTAAATTATCAAGCGACTCATGATTCGTTGACCAGTTTAATCAATCGTCGTGAATTTGAAAAACGTCTTGAACAAGTAATTAACAACTCAACAAACAACGACGATCATCATATTTTATGTTATCTGGATTTAGATCAATTTAAAGTCGTGAATGATACATGTGGTCATATTGCCGGAGATGAATTATTAAAATTAATAGCAGTCACCTTACGTGGACAATTAAGAGAAAGTGATTTAGTTGCACGTCTTGGTGGTGATGAATTCGGTATTTTACTAAAAAACTGTAA
The DNA here is from genome assembly GCA_048060815.1 of Thiohalomonadales bacterium. Lineage (GTDB taxonomy): Bacteria > Pseudomonadota > Gammaproteobacteria > UBA6429 > Thiohalophilaceae > CAYQUC01. Next base: position 24,212 of record JBGMQW010000012.1, read on the forward strand.
TCTTGATCAGGCTAAAATAATCATTAACAAAACCAAAAAGGCCATCAACGATATTCGATTTGTGTGGGACGATAAATCTTTTAATATTGGGCTTAGTGTTGGAATAGTAAGGATAAATAAACACAGTGGTAATTTATATAATATTTTAAGTGCCGCGGATACTTCATGTTATGTTGCCAAAGATGAGGGTAGGAATAGATTTCATGTATACGAACATAATGATGACACACTACTTAAACGACAGGGTGAGATGCAATGGGTTCATAGAATTAACCATGCATTGGAAAATGATAAATTTGTTTTATATTTTCAAACTATTGAACCACTACACACAAAGAATAAATCAATTCACATTGAAATTCTTCTACGAATGTTAAATGATGAAGGAAAAATTATACCACCAATGGCATTTATTCCTGCTGCTGAACGCTATGATTTAATGACAAAAATTGATCATTGGGTGGTATCTAACACCTTAAAGAATTTTAAATTAATTAATAACCAGGACTTTGGTATTATTGCAATAAATATATCGGCACAGTCTTTAAGTGATGATAATTTTCTTGATTTCATTACATCAGAAATAAAGATTAATAATATAAATCCAAATCAACTTTGTTTTGAAATAACTGAAACAAGTGCGATAATTAACTTGGCACGAGCAATGGATTTTATTTCATCATTAAAAAATATTGGTTGTAAGTTTGCATTAGATGATTTTGGTAGCGGTTTAAGCTCATTTGCCTATCTTAAAAATTTACCCGTAGATTACTTAAAAATTGATGGTGGTTTTATTCGGGATATTATTGACGACCCAATGGATTTAGCATTTGTTGAGTCAATTAATCAAATTGGACACGTTATGGGTATTCAAACAATTGCAGAGTTTGTAGAAAATGAACAAATCTTTAACTTATTGAAAAAAATTGGAATTGATTATGCCCAAGGTTATAGTTTAAGTCATCCTACACCTCTTGCAAATTTAATAGATAATATTTCAAATAAGTTAACAGAAAAAACATTAAGTAGCTAACTTTAGTAAAGTTATTACTGTTCCAGGCCTTTACGATGAGTATCATTAATTCGTATAAACAACGATTTAAACGGTAACATTAAGTTATTTTGAGCATTTACAATAGACATTAATTCTAAATCCTCATTTACAAATTTATAACTCCCTGAGTTTAAATTAGATAATAATTTACGTAACTCGACCTCTAACCCACCAACGAAGCTAAGCGCTTCGCCCATATCTTCCATGTCATATTCTGCTGACATTTTTAAATCAATAACATCATCCAGTGCTGACTGAACCAGGTAAATGTAAGATTCTATTGTATTTGGTCGTTTCATTAAATTCTCATTTTTTATAAACTAACATATCGATAGTTTACCATTTTTGCATCAATAGATGCTCGAATAAATGATGATATTTTCGTATTTGGCTTACGTCAAGTAAAAACACGCCATCGCCACCATATTCAAATTCTAGCCAGGTAAAAGGAACCTCGGGTAACATTTGCTGTAATGTTACTGCACTATTACCTACTTCAACAATAATAATACCATTGTCAGTTAAATAAGAACCAGCATTACAAAGCATTGGTATCACTATATCAAGACCATTAGTTCCTGCTTCAAAACCCAGTTTTGGTTCAGCTAAAAATTCAATCGGAAGATTCAACATATCTGCTGCATCAACATAGGGAGGATTACTCAAAATAATATCATACTGAAACGGTTCTATTTGATTAAAAACATCAGATTTTATTAGAGAAACCCGATTAAATAATTCGTAATTATCAATATTTATTTTTGCTACATCTAGTGCATCAGTTGATATGTCACTGGCATGAACGTTAACGTCTGGTAATGTAAGGGCTGTTGCAATAGCAATACAACCACTACCAGTACATAGGTCCAGTACTGTTTTAACATTCTCAGTATTTCCCCACTGTACCCAGGGTAAAAATTTATCGGTTATTAGCTCAGCAATAGGGGACCGAGGAATCAAAACACGCTCATCAACATAAAACTGATAACCCGCAAACCAAGCTTCATTAGTTATATAAGATGCGGGTATTTTTTCGATTATTCGAGATTGAAATAAAAATACAATTTTATCTTTTTGTGAATCAGATAATTTGGTGTCAATTTTATATTCAGGTATTAATGGTGAATCTCCCATGGCAAAACTTACAAGATACGCTGCTTCATCGATAGCTGTTGCTGTACCATGTCCAAAAAATAAATTTTCAGAATCAAAACAATCAGCCCCCGATTCCACCGCTGTTCGAACAGTATCAAGATTTAACTTTGCGTTAAGATCTAAACAAATTTTTGACATCACAAGTTAAACGATACTTTTGCTGATGTTTTAATTGCAAGCTTACGTTCAATAATTGGCCATTCTAACAAACCCAGACAAGCTGGGATTGCTGGAAAAACTGCATTCAAACAATCCGCAATAGCGGATGGTTTCCCCGGTAAATTTACAATTAATGTGCGATTACGAATTCCGGCTGTCTGTCTTGATAAAATTGCAGTTGGTACAATTTTTAAGGATTCTGTTCTCATTAATTCACCGAAGCCAGGCATTAACTTGTCACAAACAGCTATTGTGGCTTCAGGTGTAACATCACGTATTGCAGGTCCGGTTCCACCAGTGGTAATAATTAAACAGCAATCATTTTGATCACATAATTTTTCAAGTTCATTTTCAATAAGTTTTTGTTCATCTGATACAATATTACTAATTGCATGCCATTTTGAACTAATATTATCCGATAACCATTTATGAACTGCCGGGCCACCCAGATCCTGATACTCGCCTCGACTTGCTCGATCTGATATTGTTAAAATTCCAATATTGATATCAGTCATTACCTGCACCATAAAAATTTAATATCATAAATTCACTACCTCCCGCTTAGCACCCCAATTACCTGGCAATTCATCAAATACACCAGCACAGAGTGTACCACAATTCTTACAATGACCTGAATTTTCCATCTGCCAATCACTCAAGACATACCAATCACGACCAATTAATCGTGTATGGCACTGATAACAATAGGTACTTGCACCATCATAATCATGTACATTTCCGGTATAAACATATCGAAGCCCTTGCTTAAGGGCAATATTTCGTGCCTTGTGTAATATATCAATTGAAGTTGCCGGATGATTTTTCATTTTCCAGTCAGGATGAAATGCTGAAAAATGTAATGGTACATCTACTCCCAAGTTTTCCACTATCCAGCAAGTCATTTTTTCTAATTCACTTGTTGAGTCATTTTCTCCTGGTATTAACAATGTTGTAATCTCTAACCAGGTATTTGTATGGTGTTTAATATAAATAAGACTATCCAGAATATTATTTAAATGAGCACCTGTCAGTTTAAAATAAAAATTTTCACTAAATGCTTTTAAATCAACATTTGCCGCATCCATGTTTTGGAAAAAATCGTGTCGAGGTTTGTCGCAAATATAAGCTGCTGTTACAGCAACAGATTTAATATTCAATTCAGAACAAGCTTTTGCAACATCAATCGCATATTCCATAAATATAACAGGATCATTATATGTAAATGCAACACTAGCGCATGAATGATTTTTAGCAACTGCTGCTATTCTTTCCGGACTTGCTGACACCGCCAGGGTATCTATTTCACGTGACTTACTGATATCCCAATTTTGACAAAATTTACATGCCAGGTTACATCCCGCAGTTCCGAATGATAAAACTGATGTTCCTGGTAAAAAGTGATTTAATGGTTTCTTTTCAATTGGGTCAATACAAAAACCACTCGATTTTCCATAAGTTGTTAAAACCATGGTCTTATCTTGTCTTTCCCTGACAAAACAAAGGCCCTTTTGCCCCTCTTTTAACTTACAAGCACGTGGACAAAGATCACATTGAATTCGGCCATCATTCAATAAGTGCCAATATCCAACCCTAAAAATATTTGTATTTTCAGATTTCATTGTAATCCGGATGTCAAAATCTTTACAATCAATTTCCTGAACTATAATATATAGTATATACGTATTATTGTATTTTGAATATTTATGAAGGCTATAAAGGTTATGTCACCAACACATCGTATTACCGCAGTCGCTGGACAATTTTATCCAAATGAACCTGCTGTTTTACAAACAGATATTAATCAATACCTTAATGAAGTTTCAACTTTATCCGATTCCGTTAACCCAGAATTAAAAGCTATTATTGTTCCGCATGCAGGTTATATTTATTCAGGCGCAATTGCTGCAAGTGCATACAATCTATTGTACAAACAATCTTCAACCATTTCTAATATCATTTTACTTGGACCAGCTCACCGCTTATCATTTCAGGGTATAGCAAGTTCAAGTGTTCACTATTTTGATACCCCACTCGGGTCTGTTGCAGTAAATTTATCTCTAATAGATAAAATAAAACACTTCAGTTTTATTAATTGTATTGATGCAGCTCATCAAAATGAGCATTGCCTCGAAGTCCAATTACCATTTTTACAAACTGTACTAAAAAAATTTACAATTGTACCGCTACTAATAGGAGAATGTGACCCAAATGATGTTGCTACAATACTTGACTTTCTTTGGGGTGGTAATGAAACACTAATTATCATTAGTTCGGATTTAAGTCATTTTAATAATTATGAACTTGCTAAACATAATGATAACAACACTAGTCAGGCAATTTTGAACCTGCAACCAGAAAATATTCACTATGAAGATGCATGTGGACGTACACCTGTAAACGGACTTCTTAAAATAGCACAAAAAAAACGTCTAAAAGTTTCAATTTTAGATGTCCGAAATTCAGGTGACACTGCCGGTGACAAACAACGCGTTGTTGGTTATGGTGCATATTCTTTCACATAAATTCAATACTTATAAAATGTATAATTTAGACGAAAAAAATAGCCTTTTAGAACAAGTAACAATTTCTATAGAATATGGCTTAAAAAACCAAAACCAGATTAATGTAAATAAAACACATTTCTCAAATAATCTAGTCGAAAATCGTGCTTGCTTTGTAACATTACATTTAAAAAATAACTTACGTGGTTGTATCGGTTCATTAAATGCAAGTAAGCCATTAATAGAAGATGTTAACTTTAATGCTTATGCAGCTGCATTTGAAGATCCACGATTTCCTAAATTAACAAAAGATGAGTTCGTTAATATCAGTACTGAAATATCCGTATTATCAATTCCAGAAGAAATTATTTTTTCAACAGAAAATGATTTGCTATCAAAACTACGTATCGGTATTGATGGAATGATTTTTGAGTATGAGTCCTATCGTGCAACATACCTTCCTAGCGTTTGGAGTTCGTTACCTATACCAAAATTATTCTTAAATTCACTAAAAGAAAAATCTGGATTAAATGCAAATTTTTGGTCAAAAGACGTTCGTTGCTACCGTTATACAACAGAAATTATCAAATAAATTATTTGCATATACCAATTGAATTGTTAGCACATTTTCGTCCGTCAATCCATATTGCATTTGACAAATTGGCTTCAGAAAAATTTGTATTCTTTAATATCGATCCTGTCAGATTCAGATATCGCAAATCACTATTAGAAAAATTGACATTAATTAAATCACTATTTCTTAAAATAGCACCTACCATAATAGCGTGTGAATAATCTACATTTTTCAATCTTGATATACTTAATTCAGTATATGAAAAATCGGCATTGGAAAAATTAACATTTAGTAAATTAGCTCCTGTCAATGATGCACTACTTATCAAAGAATTACTCATATCAACATTACTTAACTGTAGGCCTACTTTTTGACAATGTGTCCAATTTACACCAGGTGCTGGAGTTGCAGAACAATTTGCAACACTAACAACAGTTTCAGGCATATAAAGAAACGATAAATAAGCAACAACACTAACTAATAGAATTACTGATGCTATCTGTAAATATGCAATTACTATCTTTTGTTTTTTAATTACATTATCTTTAGAATCATGTCGGTTTGAATCTTTTGTTTCGATATTTCTTCGTTCTTCTTCAGGTTTTTGAGTTGCTAAACCTCGACGTTCATCAGCCCAACGTTTTTTTGATGCCAGCTTTTGTTGAGCTAATTCATCATTCTTAGATGCAATTAATATCTCTGGTATTAATTGTGGAATTAAACTTATTTTTTTCCATTCTATTTTATCCAGGCTCACCTCATCACTAATGATAAAACGACCTAGTAATAAATACTGTTCTATTTGACCTGAGGGAAATGGACCTTTAATCGGGCCACTTTTACGGCGTATAAACCAATTTTTTGTGTGTGACATTCTTCTTCTCGTACATAAAAATTCAACAATTTGAACTAAAATATAATGGAAATCATAGTTTACTTATTTTCTCTTATTAATATTAATTACTATATCGGCAGGTATTGTGGAAATAAAAGGTCCAAATCTAAATTATTATCCTTCCAAGCACTCACGATCTAGCCTGGAAGCAAATCAGTTACAAAATGGGCAAATACTAAAAGCAGTTGTAGCTAACATCAATAATAATACAGTATTATTAGAACTCATTGAGCCTAAATTATCGATGAAATTTGAAGCCATAGGTAACCCTGGATTCAAACCAGGCCAAATTATAACACTACAAGTAGCAAATTCAGGTCCACCCATTTCTCTTAGTGTAATAGACTCTAATGATATAAAAGGGAAATCTCAAAATATAATCAATGCTGCGTTAAAACTTGTTATTCCCAAGCAATCTTCGATGAATCAGTTATTATCAAATTTACAATATCTAAGTAAAGCCAATCCAACATTAAATAAAACCTACCCTAAAGAAATTCTGGATTTGAGTCGTACAATTTACCAAGATTTACCGAGTCTTAAGGATATTAGAACAGCTGCGGGAATTAAAATCGCTCTAAACTCTTCTGGTATATTTTTAGAGCAACAAATTCTAACAACAATATTAAACAAAACTAATTTTACAATTAATGATACTCGTACTTCATTATTAAGACTTGCAGAGTCAATACGTTCAAATATAACGGATCTATTAAGAACTAACACTAAGTCGACCTTATTCAGTGAAAAAGCATTTACACCGCCTTCGTTTAATAATAGCCATCAACTTCCTAAAAACCAATATTCAAGTCAAAATATTCAACACTTTAACGCAAGTAATAATAATTTTAATGTTGCCGATATGAAGCGTATCCCTTCTAACTTAACATCGATGCAACACACAAATGCTGCTCTTAACGAACTATTACATAATATTGAGAGTAGTTTAGCAAAAATACAATATAATCAACTTCAGCACTTTATACCGGATGATCAATCTAAAACAAACTGGCTTTTTGACTTACCAATAAAACATAAAGATGGCAGTGACATTTTTCATTTCAAATTCACAAAAGAAGATGATTCTGATAACAATACAAAAAATGATGATTGGTCGGTAACGTTAACATTCAATTTAGAAAACCTTGGTGATGTTAGCATTCAAATATACTTACGAAATGATAAAATTGGGGCAACTGTATGGGCAAATAAAAATGAAACAGTCGATTTATTTAACCAGTATTTATCAAGCTTACAACAACAAATGGAAAGATCAGGTATAAATATTTCAAATATACGGTGCCACAAAGGCGCGTTACAACAACCTGAATTTAATATTAAACAAAATTTACTCGATGAAAAAACCTAATGGATAAAAAAGAAAAAACTAAAATAGCCGTAGCACTGCATTACAATAAAATTGATGCACCAACTATTACAGCTAAAGGTTTTGGCGATATCGCAGATATGATATTAAAAATTGCACAGGAAAATAATATTCCTTTACATGAAGATAAAGACCTGGTTACATTATTATCCAAGCTCGAACTCGGAGATGAGATTCCTGAAATATTATACCGAGCAATTGCTGAAATCATAGCATTTTCCTATATGTTAACAGGAAAAGTCCCAAAGAATTTTAATAGTTAATTTTTAATTAACCTAAACCCGGGATAAACAAATATAATTTAAAAAACAAAATTAAGTAGTTACGTATGAGTAATACTAAATCCATCGGCTACGGAAGGG
>JBGMQW010000013.1:0-32227 GCA_048060815.1 Thiohalomonadales bacterium
TAAAGTTCATTTGTTATGTCGGGCTGGAGCTAAAGTTTTAGTTATTGCACCAGAGTTGACTAGTGATTTAAGTTCGATGGCTAAGAATAATGAAATAGAATTGATATCTGAAACTTATAGTAGTGCAAGCATGGCAAATTATGCAGTAGTAATAGCGGCGACTAATAATGCTGAAGTTAATAAACAAGTTTCAGGTGATGCAAAAAAACTGGGTATCCCGGTAAATGTTGTCGATCAACCAGATTTATGTACATTTATTATGCCATCTATTATAGATCGCTCTCCAGTGCAAATTGCTGTATCCACTGGTGGAGCATCTCCAGTCCTGGCAAGATTATTACGTTCGAAACTTGAGACAGTTATTCCATCTGCATATGGACGTTTAGCAGAATTAATTGAATCGTATCGTAATAAAGTTAAACAGAAATTTTCAACAATAAATGATAGAAAAAAATTCTGGGAAGATATCCTGGAAGGACCAATAGCCGAATTATTAATTGCTGGTAAAGATAAGGACGCCCGAGAAGCATTAGATAAAGCAGTAATAGAGGGTAAAGTGCCGAAACAACAAGGTGAAGTTTATCTGGTTGGAGCAGGGCCTGGTGATCCTGATTTATTAACTTTTCGAGCTTTACGATTAATGCAACAATCGGATGCAGTTATTTACGATCGACTGGTTTCAAAAGAAATTCTTGATTTGGTTCGCCGTGACGCAGATTTTATTTATGCAGGTAAAGAACGTGATAATCACGCAATTCCACAGGAGAACATTAATCAATTATTAGTGCGTCTCGCAAAAGAGGGAAAACGTGTTTTACGTTTAAAAGGTGGCGATCCATTCATCTTTGGAAGAGGAGGAGAAGAAATAGAAACGTTAATGCAAGAGAAAGTAAATTTTCAAGTAGTACCAGGAATTACCGCAGCGGCGGGATGTGCTGCTTATGCCGGAATTCCATTAACACATCGTGATTATGTACAATCGTGTGTGTTTGTTACAGGGCATTTAAAAGATGGCAGTATTAATTTAAACTGGAAAGCATTAGCACAACCAAATCAAACAATTGTATTTTATATGGGACTCCATGGTGTAGCTGAATTATGCAAGCAATTAAAAATTCATGGTATGGATGAAAAAACACCTGCAGCACTTGTAGAGAAGGGTACAACACAACATCAAAAAGTTCATATTGGTGATTTATCCACACTAGCCGATATAGTTACGAAAAATAAGGTTCAAGCACCTACCTTAATTATTGTCGGAGAAGTTGTCTCATTACATAAAAAATTAGCCTGGTTTCATCCAAACGGATAATAAAATACTAACTTTAACAATGTTAAATTCAGCAATCATTATTATTACATGTACTGATCAATGCGGTATCGTCGCCGCTGTAACGGGTTTTATAAATGATAATAGCGGTAATATTATTGATTTAGAACAGCACGTTGATATTGAACAAAGTCAATTTTATATGAGGATAGAATGGGACTTAACAAATTTTAAAATAGATAGTAGTAATATTAATACAATTTTTAAAAATAAAATTTCAGATAAATTTAAAATGAGTTTTGATATTCATTTTTCAAATGAAAAACCGAAAATTGCATTATTTGTTTCAAAACATAGTCATTGTTTTTATGATATGTTATCGCGATATCAATCAGGTGAATGGCAAGTCAAAATTCCGGTTATAATAAGTAACCATTTAGATCTTGAGAAATCAGCAAAGGATCTGGGTATTCCTTATTTCTATATTCCTATTACACCGGAAAATAAATTATCACAAGAACAAAAAATATTAGAAATTTTAAGCGACAATAAAATCGATCTCATTGTTCTTGCCCGTTATATGCAAATTTTAAGCAAAGATTTTATTTCACAATATGAAAACAAGATTATAAATATTCATCATTCATTTCTTCCGGCATTTCCAGGAGCTAAACCATATCATTCGGCATATAAGCGTGGTGTTAAAATAATTGGAGCAACCAGCCATTATGTAACAGTTGATTTAGATGCCGGTCCCATCATAGCCCAGGATATAGAGCATGTTAGTCATACTGATTCGATCAAAGAACTTATTAGAAAAGGCAGTGATATTGAGAAAATAGTATTGGCTCGTGCAATCTGGAAGCATATTAACTATAAAACACTAGTTTATAATAATAGGACGATAATATTTACTTAGTTTCGTATTTGGTACAATCATGTAAAAATAAAAACAACGCTCTCATTTTCGTTGAAATTCTTGAGAATAAAGTAATCTTTGGTGTGTTAAAACATAAATAATCGGTATCAAAAATAAAGTAACCAACACAGAAAAACTAAGACCACTAACAATAACTATTGCCATTGGTTGTAACATTTCAGCACCATCTCCAATCCCAAGAGCAAGTGGCGTCATGCCAAGTACCGTAGTTAATACCGTCATCAATATAGGGCGTAATCGCTGTTTGGTTGCATCAATCACTGCAGTTAATAATTCAGAGCCAGTTTCACGTATATTTTCTATTTGTTCAATAAGTACAATAGCATTATTAACGACTATACCCGTTAGCATAATAATTCCAAGTTTTATGGGCATTGACATGGGTAAATCTATAAATAAATTTACCAACAGTAATCCAAGGATTACTCCAATAATAGTAAATGGTACACCACATAAAATTATTAAAGGATTACGAAGAGATTCATATTGAACTGCCATTACAACAAAAACAAGGAAAACAGCTAGTGCTAGTAAGATATAACCCAGGTTTCTACCTTCTTGTAGTTGTTTTTTAGTACCACCATCATAAAGTATATAATCATCTGGTAATTTATAATTTTTCAATGCAATGTCTATTTCGTTTAATGCCTGGCTTAATGAAGCTGATTCATTAAGTGAGGCTGAAATTTCAACAATTCGTCGTTGTTGATCACGAATAATATTGGTAGGGCCAGATTGATGTTTAATTATTGCAACATCACGAATGCGAACAGGTTTATTATTAAAATATCCGACGAGTATATTATTTAAGGCTGATGGTGTTTTTAATGATCCCTTAGTAAGACGCATTCGTATATCATATTGTCTGTCTCCTTCCAGATAATCAGAGACAAGCATTCCCCTCATGGCTATTCGCAGTGCAGTGCTAACATCGGTTGTTGATATTCCAAATGATGTTGCCCGTAGTTGATTTATTTTTACCGTTAGTTCTTCAATGGTATTTTCGTATGAGTGTTCCAGATTTTTGATATATTTTAATGGTTTAAGTATGCTGATGATTTCATTTCCAATATTATTTAAAACTTCAAGATCCGGGCCTTGAACACGAATACTAATATCATCATCACCTTGATTTGTTCTTATCCCTCTAATTCCTTTGGAATAAGCACGAACATTAACTCCAACAAGATTTAATTTTCTGATTTCTGAATTTATATTAGATGACCATTGGTCAACGGTTAAATTTCTTTTTTGCCTTTCAATTAATTGAATGGAAATACTGCTAAAATTACTTCTTTGAAACTCTGAACGCCCAAAAACGAAACCGCCGGCAGTAGTAAACCAGCTTTCAACAAAGTCTTGTCTGGAAATAACGTCTTCAATTTTTTTTACGATATTGTCCATTTTATTTAAATTCATGCCACTGTCACCCTTGATACGTATTCGTATTTGGCCCTCATCCATTTTTGGTAATAACCTTTCTTTTTGATCCATAAAGTGTTTGAAAAAGATCAGTGAAATTAAAAGTGCAACAACAAATAATAAAATTATTTTACCCGGTTTCTTTATAAATTTAATTATTATTATTTCATAATGAAATAATATGTAGTTAATTATTTTGTCACAAGCTTCGTGTATTGAGTTTCGGCTATTTGAGCTTATTTTAGCACTTAAAGCAGGCACAAGAGTGACAGCAACTATTAGCGAACCTACAATAGCTGCAGATAGTGTTAGTATTAATTCACTGAACAACAATCCCACTATACCGCCAATAAATAAAAATGGGATAACGGCTGCTAAATTTGTACTTGTTGAAGCTATGATTGCACTGTTCACTTCACCCGTAGCATTGAGTGCAGCCCGCTTGTAATTAGTGTCAAGCAATTGGTGTCTTGCAATATTTTCTTGCATCACAATAGTGTTATCAACTAATAGACCAACACCTAATGCGATGCCGCCAATTGTCATAATGTTTAAACTTAGGTCAGCCATAACCATTAGTATAAATGTGATTAATATTGCGAGAGGTATTGCTGTTCCTATGATTAATGTTCTACGTAAGCTACCTAAAAACAGGTAAATAACTATCATCGCAAGAATGGCTCCACTTATGGTGGCATAGCTGGCATTACGTAATGCATGTCTAATAAATGTAGACTGATCAGCAACTTTATTAATATTAATATGATCGGGAATTATATTATTGGACTTAAGATAGTTTAATTGTGTTAAAACGGTATCTACAACAGCTGTGGTATTGGCTGATGGTTGCTTTTGGATAGTAAGTTTAACGCCAGTTACATTATTTAGTCTTACGCGTAATTTTTCATCTTCAGTGCTATCTTCAATTTTTGCAATATCTTTTAGCTGAAGTGGTGAGTTTGACTTAGAGCTATAATCACCTGGAATTGTGAGTTCTCGAATATCGGTTAAGCTATAGAATCGTCCAGTAGTACGTGTATTAATGTTTTTTGTGTTTGTCTTAAATTCACCGCCGGGAGAATCTTTGTTATTATCAAATGCATTAATTAAGTCATTAAAATTTAGTTGTAAACTAGCAAGCCGTTCTTGATCAATTAATATATTAATCTCTCTTTTAGGTGCACCAGCAACTTCAATTGCTGCTACTCCTGGTAAATTATTAAACCAATTTGACATGTGGTAGTCTACCCAGTCAAGTAACTTTGTCGAATTTAATTTGCTTGAACTTATGACAAATTCTAAAGCAGGTAATTGTGATGGATCTGTTTTATAGATAACGGGTGGATCTATTGATGCTGGTAAGAAACGTCTCCCCCTGTCTAATCGTATACTGGCATCACGTAATGCCAGGTTAATATCTGTTCCATAGGGAAAACTAAGGTTAATTGCACTTCTACCTTCGCGGGTATTAGATTGAATAGATATCGCATTCTCTGTTATTGCTAATTGTTCTTCGAGTTGACGCGTAATTCGATCTTCCATAGCTTTAGCTGGAACACCTGGTTCAAGAACACGAACACGCACTTCAGGATAAATTATTTTGGGAAACAAATCGATTGCAAGATCTGTTAAAGCGAATAAACCAAGTACAATTATTGTCACAGCAAGCATACTTATGCCAATAGGATGATTTATTGACCAGGCTGCAATTCCACCACTTTTAAATGGACGTCGCATATTAGAATTTATTGTCCCCAGATTTTAACTGCATGGTATCAGAGTCAGTATTAATAATTTTTACTTTCCCACCATCTTTTAAATTTGAAAATCCTTCGGTTATAATCAAATCTTTTTCATTTAGACCATCGACTATTTCTATTTTATTTTCAACGTGAATACCCGTTTGGACTTTTAATTTTTGAGTGCGATTTTTTGTATCTACGCGATAAACAAATTTACCAGAATTATCGTATTGAATAGCGGCGGCATTAATGAATAACCGTTCAATTTCTGGAGTAATGATGATTACTCTGGATAGTTGACCAGGTTTGGCTCCATCAGGAATTTCATCCAGTTCAATTTCAAAAGTCCCTTTTCGGGTTGCTGGATCGATTGTTGGATAAATTCGAGATATATGTCCAGTAATATTATTTAAATTATTTAATGCATCAATTTGTACACTAACTTTACTGTTTAATAATAATCCAGGGAGTAATAATTCTGATACTTGAATTTTTACAATTAGTCTGGTGTTATCAATTAATGTTAATATATGCGTATTTAATGGAACTATATGTCCTGGTTCGTGCAGGCGTTCACTAATAACACCTGTAAAAGGGGCTTTTATAAAGGTATCGTTAAGGCGAATTTGATTAATTAATTCTTCTGTTTTTGTTAATGTTACTTCGGTACGGGCCTGGTTTAGATCGTATTCTGATGTGAGTTTACTTTTATGTAAACCTGTTAATCGTTTAAGATTTCTTTCAGACTGTTTTGTTGCAGCTTTATTTTTGTTTAACTGTGCTGTAATTTTATCATTGTCAATAAAGACCAGAATATTACCTTTTTTAACATTGTCACCTTGAAAGTAGGGCATTGTTTCAATTTGACCGGCTTCCTGATTTAGTATTTTCACTGTTCGTAAGGCTGTCAGGCTACCAGACACTTGTACTTGAGAGCTTAACGATAGCCTCTCTACCGGTAAAGCTATTACCAATTGCGCTCTCGAATCGCGTTTACCTTGCTTATTTTGTGTACTTTGATCACATGCCGATAATAAGCTCATTAACAGTAATAATTTAAGTAAATTTGTAATCATATTAAGCATTTATACACTATTTAATAGACGAATGTCATGTTGCATTGTATCCTAGTCGGCAATTATCAAACCTTCGATTTTAACCTTATAAAATTTCAGTTATTAAAAGTACTTACATCATAATGTCATTCCATTCAAAATACACCACGGTACCGCATAAGAACCGAAATGATTTTCATAATCTGAAACAAATGCTTCCCTATATTTGGGAATTTAAGGGTCGAGTAATATTGGCTTTAGTGAGCCTGATATTGGCAAAATTAGCGACTGTTGGAATTCCGCTTTTATTAAAAAGTATTGTCGATATTCTGGATCAACCCGAAAATATCACGATAATTTTACCTGTGTCATTATTATTAATGTATGGTGCGCTTCGATTAGCGAGTACATTATTTAATGAACTTCGTGATGCAGTTTTTGCTCGTGTACGTTATCGTGCAATGCGCCGTTTATCAAATAAAGTATTAACACACTTACACAAACTGTCATTACGTTTTCATTTAGACCGTAAGACCGGCAACATCACACGAGATTTAGAGCGTGGAACAAGCAGTATTAGTTCAATATTAAACTATATGGTTTTTAATATTGTTCCAACAGCAGCTGAATTTGCTTTGGTCGCATATATATTATTGGGTCGATATGATGTGAAATTTGCATTAGCGACTTTTATTACAGTTTTTGTCTATATATTTTTTACATTTTCGGTAACAAACTGGCGTATGCATTTTCGTCATTCAATGAATGCACTTGATTCTGAAGCAAATGGGCAAGCTATCGATGGCTTATTAAATTATGAAACAGTTAAGTATTTCAATAATGAGTCTTTTGAAATTAATCGATATGATAATACATTAGGTAGCTGGGAAACATCTGCTGTAAAAAGTCAGACTTCAATGTCAATGTTAAATTTTGGACAAGGCGGCATTATTTCAATTGGTGTTACTTTTATTATGGTGTTTGCGAGCATGGGAGTTGCTGATGGCTCTATGACACTGGGTGATTTAGTATTGGTAAATGCTATGATGTTGCAATTATTTATCCCATTAAGTTTTTTAGGTATAATATATCGAATGCTAAAATATAGTCTTGCTGATATGGATTTAGTATTAAAGTTGTTAAATACCGATACAGAAATCATGAATAAAGAAAATGCATCCGATATTGAGATTATCGATGCAAAAATTGAATTCAAAAATGTCAATTTTTCATATAATTCTGATCGTGAAATTTTACACGATATTAATTTTAATGTCTCGCCTGGCGAAAAGTTAGCTATTGTCGGTCCATCTGGTTCCGGTAAGTCAACTTTAGTTAGATTATTATTCCGGTTTTATGATGTAAGCTCAGGTTCGATATTGATTGATAACCAGGATATTCGAAATGTTACTCAGGAATCGATACGATCTGTTATAGGAATTGTACCGCAAGATACCGTACTTTTTAATGACAGTATTTATTATAATATCAAATATGCGAAAACGGATGCGACTAAAGAACAAATCGTCCATGCAGCTAAAATAGCAAATATACATGAATTTATTATTAGCTTACCAAAAGGCTATGATACAGTTGTAGGTGAACGCGGCTTAAAATTATCTGGTGGTGAAAAACAAAGAATTGCCATAGCTCGGGTTATATTAAAAAATCCGCGTATATTAGTATTTGACGAAGCGACTTCAAGTCTTGATTCAATGTCTGAAAAAACGATACTGGAATCATTGTCTAAAGTTGCGGAAGCCCATACCACACTGGTTATTGCACATAGATTATCGACTATTGTTGATGCTAATCGTATTTTAGTGATGAAAGATGGTGTTATTATAGAGTCAGGAACACATAATGATTTATTAGGGAAAAATGGATTTTATGCAGATATGTGGGCAATACAGAAAGAACAGCAGTCAGAAGACAATATTTAGTAAGTATTTTGAAAAAAAGAAAATTTAATTTATAGTTAGTAGGTATGAGATATGAGTAAAGCAATATCAGAAAAAGATAAAATTGAAATAGAAAATGGTTGCGGAAATGAAGAGCCCTTTGCTTTAAGAGTCATTGGAGATGAGATGGAGCCAGAATTCCCGGATGGTTGTATTCTTATTATTGATCCAGCTGGACACTGCAAACACGGATCTTTTGTAATTGCTCAACATGATAATGGGCATATTTTTCGTCAACTTGAAATTAAAGAAAGTTTACATTCTCTTGTAGCGTTAAAATCGGGTGTAGATGTAATACCGCTTGAAAGTAAATCATCAGTGATTGGTGTTGTTATACAAAGAGCTGGCAAACGTCGAAAAGATCATAAACATTATGTATAAAATAAAATATTTTGACTTTCTTAAAAAATATGCTAAATAATTACTTCAACCAGAAAATTATTTAGGGGTTAATTGATCATCCCTGACTTTATTTCTTAAATATTCCTCAGCATGATCAGGATCAACAGTCAGGTTATTATGATCTAACAAGGTTTGGTCATACTCATTCCAGCCACGAATACCAGTCTTAAGTGAGAAAACATTTTTGAACCCCATTCGTTGCATGGTATCGGCTGCCAGAATACTTCGATTACCTGAACGGCAAATTACAATAATTTCTTGTTCTCGATTACCGGCTAGTTCAGGAATGGTTTCATCATAATTGTAATCGCAAGCTGTTTCTAATATACCACGAGGAACGTTTATTGAATGATTGATATGCATTGCATCAAATTCATAGTTTTCTCTAACATCTAATAAATAGGGTGTTTTATTTTTCAGAATTTCTTCTAAATCCCATGGAAAGATTTCAGTAACATTTTCACTAACGTCAGATATTAAATCGTTAAATGTTTTCATCGGGAGTGTTGCCTTTATTATTTTTTCGTGGAATTCCATATTCAACTGCCATAACAGCAGCTTCAACACGAGAATGTAAATTTAACTTGCGTAAAATCGCTTTAACGTGAAGTTTTACTGTGCCATCGGATATTCCTAGATTACGTGCAATTGCTTTATTACTTTGACCTTCAGCCAGTAAAGCAAGAATTTCAGTTTCTCGAGGAGTGAGCGACGAGAAGGGACTGGTATCTTTTTTTGAATTATTATCGGGTTTACCACCTTGAACAGCTTTAGCTAATATTGGTGCAAGATCGGGAGCAACAACGGTTTTTCCTGATACAATATCACGTAATGCCAATACAAGATCGTCTGGAGCCATGTCTTTTAACAAATAACCTTGTGCACCTGAACGTAGTGATTCTACCAGATCAGTTTCATCAGTACTTGTTGTTAACATAACTATCGGAATTTGAATATTATTTTGGCGTAACTGTTTTAAAACACTCAATCCATCCAGGCGCGGCATTCGCATATCTAATAAGATGATATCTGGTGTTAAATCGGTAACAAGTTTTAGGCAACCTTGTCCTTCACCAGTAGATGCCACAACTACGATGCCTCTACTTTCCAATAAACCTTCGAGTCCAACTCGAAATAATGTGTGGTCGTCAATAATTAATACTTTTAAGGCCATAATTTTAAATCAGTGTTGTTATTATTGGAGCTATAGATTCTTGTTTAGAGCTAGGGTGGGGAAAGCTTAATAAAACTCGTGTTCCTTCACCTGTTTCACTTTCAATTCGAACAGTGCCATTAATTTTTATTGCGCGTTCATCCATAATATTGAGGCCGATGTGCTCGCTATATTCTAAATCTTGTTTTTCATTATTAAATCCAATACCATCATCTTCGATTAATATACGATATTCACCAGGATCACTATGTAAAATTACTCTAACAGTATGTGCTTGACTGTGTTTTCGTATATTGGCTAATGATTCTTGAACAATCCGTAATACTTGTACTTCAATTTCAGCAGGTAGCCATGTTACATCCCATTCACGTTGTAAATAAGTTTGTATCCCGGTTTGATTCTGAAATCGATCCAGTAAATTCTCTATAGCGGGTAACAAACCACGTTTATCAATAGGTGCTCTAAAATGCGTTATTAATTCACGTAATTCACTATAAGCCTCATCAAGGCTATTTTCAATTTTTTCCATTTCCTGCCATACAGCAGCTTCATCATTTAAGTGTAGCGTTTCATCGAGTACACGAACTTGAAAACGTAAGCTTGCTAAAGTTTGAGCAAGAGAATCATGTAATTCGTGAGCAAGGCTTGTTCTTTCTTCCATAATTGATAAGCGATGAGCTTCATTATCAAGCCGTGCTTTATCAATTGCCATGCCTAAGTGTCTACCTATGCTTGTTAAAAGTTCATTCATACCTTCCGCTCGAATGAGGGATTCTTTTTCAACAAATAAGTTGTACACACCTAAAGTTTTGTCTCGATATTGTAATGGAATAGCTATCATGGTTACATTGTCGTTATCAAAAAATGGCATTCCAATTAATTGACCGCATTTTGACATATCATCCTGGTACAATACATTTCCATTATCAAATGCAGTACCACATATGCAGGTTTTTGATGGTAATATTCGTTCTTTTTCTATTATATCATCATCAATACCAACACTTGATACTAATCGCATATTACCATCATCGCCAATTAAGCGCACAACAGCTGCTCGCGCCTGAACAACATCTTTTAGTGTGTGTAAAAATCGTGTGAGTAGATCATCTAAATCACGTGCAGCATTAATACTTGCTGCCACATCATAAATAATTTCAAGTGATTGAGTCTTTTGTTTGATAAAATCAGTTTGTTTTTTTACCTGACTTTTCATATCTTCTGATAGTTCTTGAAGATTACTTGCGATATTATTTATTTCCATAAATAAAACACTGAAGTCTGTATCCGGAATATCTGGTAAACGAGCACTTAATTCACCATCATGTAATTTTTTAGACCAGTCACGTAACAGTAATAATGGTCGTAATAATTGTATATGTAAATTAAATGCAATATTTATTATTAATAATAAGCCACTCAGCAATAATACGATATTAATTATAAAAATTGTATTAAAAGAGTCAGAATCTTTATGGGCTATTAGATTTATCGTGGCAATAGTAATAAATACTATAACCAGAATAACCAAAGGCACGTACATTCGAACGAATCCAGTTGCTCGATGAATACGATTAGATACTGAGGAAAGCGGTGTAGTTATCTCAGATTTAATTACTTTATCTTGATTCACGGTAACGTAATAACTCAATAGTATGAAATTACTTAAGTGTATTTTAACAGTATATTAGTAAAATCTATACTGTTAAAACAGATTTTGAGCTGGGATTAGTAGCTGTGAGGGATATACTGAACACTTTAAATTACAGCAATTTTGAGGGGGATATGCAGTTTGGGGGCACTATTTACGGCGTAACTAACCTGAGGAGTACATACTATTCTTATTTAGTAATATTAGTATATAGATCTGAGGCTAAATAGTTAATGTACCATCAATATTATATGGTACCCCCAATTCTAATAAAAACTAGAATTGGGCTAAGATTTGAGTTTAATACAATAAATTTTATTAAGATGGTGCAGTATAATTTGGGTCTTTAGGGTTAATAAAGATAAAATTTTCTTCGTCACCATCCATTTTTGTAAAATCAAGTGTTGTATCGTTTAAAATAGGCACACTTGATGCCTCCATTACAATGCTTATTCCTTCTGACTTTATTGTGATGTCTTCATCGAGCCCACGATCGTCAAATCCCATGCCATAATGAATGGAACCATCTTCTTCATATTTGGCTGCAACCCGTAATGGCAGGTCTTCAGTTTCATTTTTTTTGATTTGTATAGCTGCTGCTGGTGTGATCTTGAACATAGTAAACCTCGATAAATTAATAATGTGTGTATTTGATTTGTCTCATAAAATCGGTAAATTGCGTTACCCATAAATTAGATAAAGTATTTCGTTGATGGCTATAACAAGCCAATAAATTTTTCATTACTAGACCATCTTGCTTATTAGTAATTCCGGTACCGCGTAATACTTTAAAAGCATATTTTCCATTTTTGGATAAATTAACAAGTTTGGAATAATGAAATTCATGTGCCGAGATACTCATTTTTTTAGACTTGTTTGAATTATTTAACCAGGGATGATCGTTGGCGATTTCCAGTTGCACATAACCTCGACCTTGAGGTTTATGTTCCATAATAGTATCGGCATTTATGGCACCAACCATTTCGTGTTTTTCTCCCTTCCAGCTTATCGAGCGGGTTAAATACATAAGACCGCCACATTCGGCATAGACGGGTAAACCTTTATTAATAGCTTCTTTAATATCGTTTTTAAATTTAGTATTTTTAGAAAGTTCTGGCATATGTGTTTCCGGGAAGCCACCGCCAATGAATAAACCATTTAATCCTTTAGGTAGTTTGTCATCTTTTAATGAGTTGATAGTAATAATTTTAGCACCATTTTCTTTAAGTGCTTGTAAGTCATCGGGGTAATAAAACCCGAATGCGGCATCTTGTATAACACCAAGTTGTAGTTCATTTTGTGTTTTTAATACTGAAGTATTTTTCAGATTATTTATTTCAAAATTTGTTGTTTCTGATATCGAAGTAATTTTATCTAAATCGACCTGTTCAGCAATAATTTTTCCGATTTTATTTACTTTGTTTTCTGCATCACTTGCCTCATTACTAGGTATTAAACCTAGATGACGCTCGACCATTGTCAGGTCTTTATTTTGATAAACGGCACCGATTACGGGTACATCGGTATATTTCTCTATAACAGCTCTGAGCTTGGTTTCGTGACGACTACCACCGAGTTGGTTAATAATTATTCCTGCAATATTAATATTTGTATCAAATGCCTGATAACCCAGGATAAGCGGGGCAATACCACGGGTCATACCTCGGGCATCAATCACCAGAACGACTGGTGCATCCAGTAATTTTGCCAGTGCGGCATTACTATTACTGCCATCAAGATCCAGACCATCATATAAACCTTTATTCCCTTCAATTAAAGCAATATCAGAATTTTGATTATATTTATGAAATTTATCGACAATTTCAGATTCTTGCATTGTGTAAAAATCGAGATTATAACAATGACGGGTTGTGGCGCGATGTAACCACATCGGATCAATATAGTCCGGACCTTTTTTAAAAGGTTGAACAATTAAACCGCGTTGATGTAATGCGGCACATAAGCCCATGGTTAAGGTTGTTTTACCAGATGATTTGTGAGCGGCTGAAATAAAGAGATGTGCCATACGACGCCTTTTGACGTAGATGCTAGGTCGAAAAACGGCGTTAATTAATAACGCCGCTTATTTATTATAGTGAAATCAGACTATAAATTATGCAGCAGTATCCGATTTAGCGATATAGTGTGGATCTGCTACAGAATCAGCTAATGACATTGGCATAATCTTCAAGAATTTAATTAATACCATAATAAGTATCATTGCAACTGCAACACCCGATACACCCAATAATATTTCAGGTGTGCTTGGGGTATAACCATTAGTTACACCATCGTAAAAACTACTACTGACTTCCATACCTGGGAATAATACTAGTGGGTAAGCTTGGCCACCGATGAGTATCACGTATATTTGTGCAAGACCACCTACAATTATTAGTATTGAGGCGAGTATTAATGAACTACGCGATTTATGGAACATAGGAATCAATAATAGAATAAGTGGTAATAAACTACCCAATCCAATTTGAACTACCCAGAAAATTTGACTATAAAGTTCACCACCGTTATTCCCGAGTAAAATAAAACCTTCAATGCCATGATGCTCAGTCGCATATAGATTAGTAAGATGAAATGTTATGACAAAAAAGAGTACAGCAGCAACGAATGTTCCTAATAATTTTCGTAATCGAGTTAAAATTGCATCTCCAATTTCACGTCCTGTACCATTGTATGCAAATAATGTTACCAGAATAAATATCGCAAGCCCGAAAGAGAACGACATAATGATAAACATCGGAGCCATTATTGCGGCATCATAGGCCTGACGAGCAACCAGGAATCCGAAGATTGAGCCAGTACCGGTGGTTAATATCAAGCGCCATATAAAAGCGGCAAAACCGGCATAACGACTATATTGATTCATTTTATGTTCCAGCATAAACCATAAATAGATTATCGTAACTGCAAAGAAACCATTATATAAGATTTGATTCCACGCAAAAATTGATTTTAAATTATATTCAGTCATGGCCACAATCAACCTGTCTGGACGACCTAAATCCAGTACCAAAACCATTAATCCACCTGAAAGCAGCGCAATTGCTGTTACCACTGACAATGGAGCAAGTGGTTTATAGGCTTTCTTACCGAATACTGAAGAAACAGATGCAACATTTAGTGCACCAGAAGCTGCAACAATTAAGAACACAGCGAACACATGCGGAGTACCCCAGACAATTTGATTGGTCATGCCGGTAACCCAATGGCCATTGTGTTCCATATAATAAGTTGCAGCCAAACCTGCAACGGTAAGTAAACCAAAGAAGCCAAATAGAGCGTAAAAGCCAAAGCTTCGTCCTTCAATTTCAGTATAATTCAAATTCTTTTTCATTATAATTTCGCTTTTATATTCCCCGGTAGTATACGCTCTGATTTAAACCAAGATCTGCTCTAATTTGAGTGCCGCCGTGTTCTTTTAGTGATTTGGAAATATCACTATCCGGATCATTTAAATCTCCAAACAACATGGCGTTATGACTTTTCTGAGTACATGCTTCAACACAGGCTGGTGTACCATCGGTATCAACTCTTTGTACGCATAACGTGCAGCTTTCAACAGTACCCTTACCTCGAGGTGCATACGGTTTTTGATTCTCAACAACTTCATGTATAAAAGATCGTGCTTTATACGGGCATGCCATCATGCAATAACGACACCCAATACATAGATGTTTATCTACTAATACAATTCCATCAGCACGTTTAAAGGATGCAGCCGTTGGACAAACATCAACACAAGGTGCTGTTTCGCAATGTTGACACATTATTGGTAACTCAACGACATGTTGAGTGCGGGTATCTTTTACCGTTACTTTTCGAATCCATTGAGGATCACTAAGTGGTCGATCATTGTTGCCAATACCATTTTCAGTAAAACATGCAGTAACACAATCATTACAACCTAAGCCACATTTATTAGCATCAATCAACAAACCCCAACGTTTTTTATCAGTTACTGCTTCATCAGCTGGTTTTGCCTGAGCTGTTTCAGTTAATAACACGCCGGGAGCAACTAACAAACCTGCAATAGCAGTAGAAGAAGAAGATAAAAAATTTCGACGATAATGATCGATTTGGTTATTATAGTTCTTATAATTACTCATTATCGGGTTCCTATATTACTTTCTATTACAGTAGAAACTGAATTCCGTACAAATTTATGAGTGTTAAAACTTTTATTTTCATTTTTTGCTGTATACGGATTAGTCGTTGGTTGATCGTTATGACATTGAAAACAATCAATACTAACTGCAGTGTAGGTATGACAGCTATTACAAAAATGTTTGTTACTCGATACTCGAACTTCTTGCCCCTTTGGTTTTGCAGGAACATGACAATTAATGCATTCAGTTAAGCTAAATTGCTTTGTTCGAATTCCCTCATGAACCGTTTCATCACGTTGATGTAGAATATGAAACTTATGATTTCGTCGCATTTCAGCTACAGGTAAAACACATTTATCTTTCCCTGCACTTTTTGTTGCCTTGGGTATTACTAATTCTGAGTTTTCATCTGAAATAGCTGGAACCGAGACTGCAACCAGGGATAGTAAAAGGACTATCCCGGATAGTGCTGTAACAATTTTTGAATGGATTCGCATTATTATAAATTCCGCTTTAATTATTCGCCCATTGCCATGTCAATATAACCTGTAGGACATACGTCTGCACAGATATGACAACCAACACATTTGAAATAGTCTGTATCCACATAACGACCTAAAGTATTCTCACCTTTTTTAACACGGAAAATAGCATCTTGAGGACAGTAAATTACACAGTTATCACATTCGAAACACATACCACAGCTCATGCAACGATTTGCTTCTTCAACAGCCTTTTCTTTTGCAAGACCATCCATGCGTTCATTAAAGTTGCCAATAACATCTTCAGCACTGACAGGTTTGTCATGACGTTTTACACGTTCGGTATATTCAAAATGACCCAGGAATAATTTATCAACCGGTATAATTTCATGAGCTGAACGATCTTCATAGTTATGAACAGCAAAATCACCTGTGTCAGTACCAAGAATCGCAGTGTGATCGTATTCATCTTCTGGATAAACACCGGCTTCCTGCATTTTGCCTAACATGTTAAATACATGCTTATCTACTTTTGGTCTTTTTCTTAATTCTTGATGATTAAAATAATGATGAATACTTTCAACAGCTATAGCCGCTTGACCAATTGCAGTTGTTAATAAATGAGGTCGAACAATATCACCACAAACGAAGTGACCGGGTTTACCAGGCATCTGATAATGTTGATCAGCATCCATTAATCCTTTGTCATTTCCATAATCTTCAAAACCAGTCATTTCACCTAATTGACCAATAGCGGACACGATTAAATCAGCTTCGATATCATATTCTGAACCTTCAATACGTGTTTTTCCATCTGCTTCAAGCTTGATTACCCGTAATGCAGTAGCGCGACCATCATCATTACGAACAACTTCAATTGGCGCTAAACAACCTTGAACAGTAACACCTTCATTCAAAACGTCTTTAATTTCATGTTCAGCAGCATTCATTCTTTCAACCGGGGAACGACTCATTAAGGTAACATTTGCACCTTCACGAACAGCAGATGAAGCAACATCATGTGCAGTATGTCCAAGGATGATATTCTCTGGACGATCTTTTTCGTTAACACTACTAATATGACCCAGGCGACGCGCAACGGATGCCACATCGATAGATGTATCACCACCACCGATAACAATAACTTTATCAGTTGCAAGTTTTAAGCGACCTTCGTTAAAAGCAGATAGGAAAGCAATACCGCTGAGACAGTTGCCAGCTTCTTCGAATCCTGGAATGGGTAGACCGCGACCACTTTGAGCTCCAATGGCCCATAAAACAGCGTCATATTCTTTTTCAATATCTTTAATAGCAATATCGACACCAACTTTGGTTTCCATCTTAAGCTCAACGCCCATATCAATGATACGGTTGATCTCGCCATCAAGAACATCACGTGGGGTACGATAACCGGGAATACCATAACGCATCATGCCGCCAAGGTGTTTACGATCATCAAAGATCACAGCATCATGACCAACCAGTAATAATTGATAAGCTGCAGCTAAACCGGCAGGGCCACCACCGATGATAGCAACTTTTTTTCCTGATTTTTTTGTTGCAGGAGCAAATGTGTGACCTGCTTCTAAAGCTGAGTCACCAATGAATTGTTCGACTGAGTTGATACCAACATGATCTTCAACTTCATTTCGATTACAACCATCTTCACATGGAGCAGGGCAGACACGTCCCATAATTGAAGGGAAAGGGTTTGAAGCGGTTGAACGACGGAATGCATATTCTTCCATGGTCATATCACCAGATGGTTTTTCAATACCATTTACAATTTGTAACCAGCCACGAATATCTTCGCCAGAAGGGCAACTACCTTGACAAGGAGGAGTACGATTCACATAGGTAGGACATTTATAAGTAGTATCTTCCTTAAAAATCATGTCTTGCCAATTATCCCATTTATCATCGCCTTCTTCATAACGACGGTAATTAAGGTTTTTATCTTGCATATCTTTAGAAGATGTTGACATGCTGCTTCTCCTGTTTTATTAATTCAAATTTGCGTTGTTAAAATATTGTCGACGAAAACTAAACAAAATTTATTCAGTTGCGCCTTCTAAAATAATTGCGTTACTTACTAATTGATGAACACTAACTATTTGGTCCATGGTCATACCATAATACGGTAATACTTTGGTAAACTGACTTTTACAAATTGCACAAATTGCCGCCATATGCGTTACACCTTCTTCCTTGACAACTTTTTCTAAAGCCGACATTCTCGGAAGGGCACCTTTTACCCGGATTTCCATTAAATCATCGGTAAGTAAACCACCACCACCACCGCAGCAGAAAGTTCCTTCGCCAATAGTGCTTGCGTCCATATCAACAAAGTTATTACAAACTGCTTTAATGACATTTCGTGGAATTGTAAATTGACCACCAGGTTCGGTGCCCATTCTGGAACCACGAGCGACATTACACGAGTCATGATAGGTCAATGTCATGTGGTCATTTTTTTCTTTATTAAATTTAAGTTTGCCTTCTTTAATTAACCCATCGGTTAATTCGCAAATGTGTTGTGGTACAGGGTAATTAGGATCAAGGAAATCAAAAGGACCAGCCAGGGTATTTAAAAATGAATAAGCTACACGCCATGCATGTCCACATTCACCAAATACAATTCGTTTCACGCCAAGTTCAATTGCCGCTTCACGAATACGCATAGCGACATTTTGCATGTTTTCATAACTACCGATAAACATACCAAAGTTAGCCGCTTCACTTGCGTGCGAACTACAGGTCCATGATAATCCGGCTTCATGGAATACTTTTGCATAACCAATTAAACCATCAACATGCGGTTCTGCAAAAAAATCGGCTGAAGGGGTCACTAATAAAATATCAGCACCTTTTTGATCCAGCGGGAATTTTACTTTTACGCCGGTATCTTCTTCAACTTCTTCTTCAAGACCTTCCAATGTGTCAGCTAAAGCTGGTTCCGGCAAGCCCAGGTTATTACCAATAACAAATACTTTGGCAATAATTTCATTACAATATTTTTGACCTTTACCAACTTCAGCTAAAATTTCTCTACCGGCCATGGATATTTCAGCAGTATCAATTCCGTAAGGACAATAAACCGAGCAACGACGGCATTGAGAACATTGATGAAAGTAGGTATACCAGTCATTTAAAACGTCTTCGTCCAATTCTGCTGCACCAACGAATCCGGGCATGCCGAGTTTTCCAAAAAATTTACCGGCTGGCGTATAATAACGACGATACACTTTTCGAAGTAAATCTTGTCTTGCTACCGGCATATTTTTAGGATCAGATGTTCCCAGAAAATAATGACATTTATCCGTACAAGCACCACATTTTACACAAGAATCAAGAAATACAGCCAGAGAGCGGTATTTATTGGTCAGTTCACCCAGCTTGTTTATGGCGACTTCTTTCCAGTTATCAATAAGCTCGCCAGGATAACCCAATGGTTCCTGAAATTTTGGTTTAGCAATATACGGTGCACTATGTGCCATCGTGCCTTCTTTAACGGAAGGTACTTCTAGATATTCTGTTATTTCTGGTGTTTCAAAATCTGCCACTTTTGAATCCTCTGTCCTGATTACGTCGGCTTAAAATTAATTTGGTGCTTTAGCTTTATTTTTTTCTGCATCAAGATTTAATGCCCACTTGGATACATGACGTTTTTCACGTGAGTTATCAACCTGGTTTCGTGTCGGGCTAAAGAATATACCAGGAGCATGGAGTAATTTACTGAATGCAAAAACCAGCATTAAAGTAGCAACTAAACTGAGATGTACAATAAGTATTGTATCTCCAGTAAAACCACTTGGTAATGAGTGAAAATTAAAGGTAAGCAAACCTCTAAAAAATTCTTTAACTGCTACTATATCTGTATACCAGACAAATCTCATCGCAACACCTGAGCCGGCAATACTAATTAATAGTAACAGCATAAAAATGTCTGATGGAGATGTGATGTAGCGAACACGATCAACGAAAATACGTCGTACTAATAAACCGAGCAGGCCAGCGAGCATCGCGTAGGATGCATAAATCCCGATTGGTTGAATTAAATCAACCCAAAGCCATACCGGGTCAGTAAAATAGCGAAAATGACGTAGTAATACCAGCAACATACCTAAATGAAATAGTATGCCAAAAAGCCATATCCATTTATTAGATTTAAACAAGCTTTCAAAGAATGCGACTTCTCGAAACATTCTATAAACAACACCAGTACGCGTGATAGGCGCTGGAGTTGTAGGAATTTTTAATGGTGCAGGAATACTTGCATAGCGTTTAATTTTATACGCTAAACCGAGTAGTAACACGGCTGTTGCAGCATAAAACAAGATCGTAAAAAAAACACTTACAGATGACATATAGAAACTATCCCTATTGCTCACATAAAAAGCGAGTATAAAAACCGGGGGTATTATATACCCCCGGATGTGTCTACGTAATTAAAAATTACACACAACCAGTTGGTTTTGGAAGACCAGCATATTTACATGCTTGTTTACCAGGACCATAAGGAAACAATTCATATAAATATTTACTGTTACCTTTGTCTTTACCTAATTTTTTACCAATTGCTTTTGTTAAAACACGAACAGCTGGTGCAATTTGATATTCTTCATAATATTCACGTAAGAAGTTAATTACTTCCCAGTGGTTATCAGATAATTCACAATCATCAATTTTCGCCATAATTGTTGCACAATCAGGTTCCCATTCATCACGATTTTCCAGGTAGCCTTCTTCATCTGTTTCCAGTGATTTACCATTTACTTCAATTGCCATGGTGCTCTCTCCTAAGTTAAGAGTTTAAATTTATAATTAAAATTGAAATTATAACCAGGATTGAAGGTTATCGTTTTCAATTACCAGGTTTACAAAACCACTGTAATCAACAACTTTAATACCATCAATCATTTTATCTTCTGTTACACCTCTGGCTTTTAAATCCGGGCCAAGTGCGTAAAAACTGGTTTCTTTCATTGATTTGCTTACAGCATCGCTGAAAGCAGAACCCTTTATTGCACCGTAAACACCATCTTCGGTTAACAGTACAGTACTACCTGGCATTGCTAATCGGATACATGTTTTTAGTGAATCACGTTCAAAAGGGGATTTATTTACTATATGTAACATTGGCATACTAAAATCCTTCCTTAAAAGCTACAAACGACATTTTGTTCGTCGAAAATTGTTGCAAGTTCTTCTGCTGATACAACTTTGATTGAATCTTTTTCTGCCCAATCATCATCTTCGTCTTCATACTTTAGTGGCATAATGTCATCTAGAGTAAGACCACGTTCATCAAGTGATTCTTGTTCGACGTACAATTTGTTAATATCATAATCACCCAACGCTTTATAAGTTGGTGAGAAATTTTTAGTACCAAGTTCTGATGTGTCTTGATTTGTTAATAATTGATAAACACCATCACCAACAAACGCCAGACTCACATCTTGATCAAAAGCGGCACTGATCAATACAACTTCTAATGATTCCCAAGCATATATTGTTCCGTGAGGAGCTTTACGATTAACAAACATGAATTTTTTTATTTCAGCCATTTTCGACTCCTGTTAATCGCCAAATACAATCAGACGATCACATTCGATGCCTGCTTCTACTAATTGCCCAAGACCTGATATACGGAAACCGTCAGCAATATTATTGCCATCTTTACCATTACGTTTTGCTTCACCTTCGTCCACGATTCCGCGACGTTGAGCTGCTGCAACACAAACCACTAAATCCAGTTTGTGTTTTTCAGCAAGTTCAGACCAGCTAGAGACCATATTTCGATCGTCTTGTGGTGGAGTAGTGTAACGGGTGCCGTTATTGACGCCATCATGATAAAAGAACACGCGAAAAATTTCGTGCCCAGCCTCTAATGCAGCAACACAAAAATTGTATGCTGTATTAGAAGCTTCATGCGTGTAGGGACCTTCATTAATTTGAATACCTAACTTCATACTACACCCCTGAATTAAAATCGGATATGTGTAGAAGCATTCAAGCTGCTTCGAGCACCACGCCAGTTATCGATATGATACTTGGTGAATGGTAAGTCAGTTAGCTCAAAGAAACGTGGCCAACCGATACGGTCAATCCAATCGTTAATACGTTCCCAATCTTTTGCATCAGCTTTATAGGTTGCAAGAATGTTTTTAACGATAGCAGTTGCTTCTGGCCATCTTGGTGGATTATTCGGAATACCAGCAGCAACCAGTTTTTGGAAACTTGGTTTACTACGTGCATTTGAGTGATTACCACCAACCCATATAGCTAATTTAGAATGCTCAGCATCATTAATTTGCATTGGAGGGCAAGGAGGGAAACACGCACCACAACATATACATTTTTTCTCATCAACTTCTAAAGATGGTTTACCATTAACCATTGCTGGTCGAATAGCCGCAACCGGACAACGTGCAACAACTGTTGGACGTTCACAAGCATTAGCAACCAGATCATGATTAATTTTAGGTGGCTTGGTGTGTTGCACATTAATAGCGATATCGCCTTGACCACCACAGTTAATTTGGCAGCAAGAAGTTGTAATATGCACACGATTAGGCATGTTACATTCTTTAAACTCGTCAATTAACTCATCCATCATTGCTTTTACAACACCAGATGCATCTGTTCCTGGAATATCACAATGCAACCAACCCTGCGTATGAGACATCATCGCAACAGAGTTCTTGGTACCACCAACGATGAAACCTTCAGCTTCAATCGCATCAATCAATGGTTGAAGTTTTGACTCTTCAGTTATCATGTATTCAACATTAGAACGAATTGTGAAACGTACATATCCGTCTGCAAACTTATCGCCGATATCACATAATTTACGTAATGTGAAAATATCCAAAATACGTTGTGTTGCACACTTTACAGTCCACAATTTGTCATTGTTTTTTGATACGTGTAGTAAAACGCCTGGTTGTGGATGTTCATGAAACTTCCACATACCAAAGTTTTTACGCATTGTCGGGTGCATATACTGGAATCCATCAGGACAGCCAGACTCAATCGGTGAGCGCATTTCAACTTGAGCCATTTAAAATCTCCTAAATACTTTTAAATTTAATATCTGTAAATATCTTTAAAGTGTAAAACTACGAATTAACCCGCAGCTTCCATTTTGTTGTTAAACCATGCTTCAGCTTCTTCATCCCAACCATCCATACGAATGTAAGAGCTTTGACGTGGGCTGCCAATCATATTTGGATCAACGTTTACACCAACACCTTCAAGGAAGTTTACCAGACCGATACGTTCAATCATTTCACCGGTACGTTCATGCTCAAGACCATTTTCAGCCCAGAAATCAATAATTTCTTCAGCTAGCTCCACAATTTTTTCGTAGTCTTCATCAGATTCCATTTTCCAGAAAGGAACAACAACGGTACCCATCATGTCACCTATTTTCAGCGTTCGTTTACCACCAATAAGAATAGTAACACCACGATCATCACCGGGAGACAATGCTTTAGTCATAACATTTAAGCAATGCATACAACGAACACAGTTACGGTTATCAACTGTTAATTCATCGCTATCAGATAATGTCATGCAATCAGTAGGACAACGTGAAGTGACGTTATCAATAACATATTGACGACCTTTAGCTTTAACAAAGTTTTTTACTTCGGCCTGGTCAATTACCATGTCATCACGCCAGGTACCAATCACTGCAAAATCAGAACGTTCAATTGCATTTTGGCAATCATTTGGACATCCTGAAATTTTGAATTTGAACTTATAAGGAAGAGCAGGGCGATGAACATCGTCTGTGAAATTATTAACTAATAAACGTTGTAGTTTATGTTCGTTAGCACAGGATTGTTCACAACGAGCCGCACCAACACAAGACATTGCAGTACGAACACATGGGCCAGCACCACCCAAATCCCAACCATACTCATTAATTTCATCAAAGAAATGTTGTACATTTTCAGTATCAGTACCGATAAACATAATATTACCAGTTTGACCGTGGAACGTGACCAGACCAGAACCGTATTTTTCCCAGCTATCACCTAACTGACGTAACATACCAGTTGTGTAGTAGTTACCAGGAGTTGGTTGAACTCGTAATGTGTGGAATTCTTTTGATGCTTTAAATGCATCAGCAACTTCAGAGAAACGTGGAATAATTCCGCCACCATAACCAAACACACTAACAGTACCGCCTTTCCAATAACCTTTACGAGTTTCATATGAATGCTCTAATTGACCCAAGAGTGAATTAGCCACTTCATTAATTCTTTTTTCTGGATGATCATCACGTAATCGCTTGAATCCAGAAATAAAACTAGGCCATGGGCCGTTTTCTAATTCATCTAACATTGGCGTATCAAAGTGTTTGGCCATTTTTTTCTCCTTCGCGTGGTCGGGTTGCCCCAGACCTGCCGGCTAAAATTATAAGTACTAACAAATTTAAAACATTTTAAATTTGTTAAAGTTTCTCTTATTTCACATAACTTTTCATATAACTAAGGGAAAGACAATTAAGTCGTACTTTCCTGAATTTGGAGAATTTTAGGTTGCGAGCCCGGGATTGAGAACCGTACCAAAGGGGGGTAACTGCTTAATTGTCTATCTCATATGGGATAGGTGTTAATTAGATATTTACTGGGGAAACACATAATATTGAGTTACTATGAAAATAATAAAGATAAAATTCATGTAGTTATAAGATATATCTGAGTTAAATTCGATCATATCCTAAAATTGTTATTTAGCTGGAGCCGAATATCAGGAATAATTTATTTTTTAGTAGTATTGATGAAAATTATTAATAATCTAGTAATATTCTAATTTTAAAACGGTATAATAATATTAATGCAATTTGTAACGACGCCAGACTATGAACTTAAACAATAGCCATAGTAATTTGAATTCAGACATATTGTCTGACTGCCCGCATTTTGATTTATCAAATGATGTTGCATACAATTCCTGGCGTGAGCAAAAGCTTGCTTGTTATCCTGTTTCTTCAAATAAAATCCTGGTTACTATTAATGATTTTAATTTGTTAAGTGAGATTGAAATTAAGCAAATTTATCAAACTCTGAATAAATTTAATATGGTAATTTATTCACTCGGTTATCCCCACCAGATTACGACACAGGAATTACGTCAATTTGCGAATTTATTTGGACTAAATAGTATTGACAGTAATTTATGCGCAGGTGAAGAGGATGTCAGCAGAGTTACTGTAATAAACGAAGGCAGAAATAAAGCTTATATCCCTTATACAAATAAACCCATTAGTTGGCACACAGATGGTTATTATAATTTATTAGATAATAGGGTAAGAAGTTTTGTATTACACTGTATACAGGATGCGAACATTGGCGGAGAAAATAATTTAGTTGATCCTGAAATTATTTATATTTTATTAAGGGATGAAAATCCGGAATTTATTCTAGCCTTAATGGAAAATGATGTTCTTACTGTCCCTGCGAACATAGAAGATGGTATTAAAATTCGTGAACAACAAACAGGCCCGGTATTTTCAATTGATAGTTTAACTCGTAAATTACATATGCGCTATACCGCACGTACACGCAGTATAGAGTGGAAAGAATCATTACTAATACAGCAAGCTGTATCGATGATACAAAGTATTTTACAAAATAAAACAGAATATATTTTCAAGCATAAATTAAAAGCCGGGCAGGGATTGCTTTGTAATAATGTATTACACAACCGTACTGCATTTGAAGATAGCAGTGATAATAGCCGTAAGAGAGAATTACTTCGAGCTCGTTATTATGATCGGGTACAAGCGAAATAAATTTACAACTATGAAACCTAAAGAGAAAAAATATGCTGTGGTTAAGTGAAGTATTATTACAAAATCATCAATTACAAAATTTTGATGAGCTTACAAAAGTAATTCAACAACGTGCAATCGAAGGTGAAATATTTTTTCAAATGGATGTTAAACCACCTTTCCTGGATACCCCGGAAAATTGGGAAGAAAAACTCGAAGCTATTTTCACCAGTGTCAGAGCAACATAACTAATGTATTGGGAAGAGGAAAAAAAAGTTAAACCCGAATATCAGGTACCTGATGATGTTCAGGATTTAATTTTTAAAATAAATTGTAAAGTCATTTCACTGGATCATGCGCAAGGACTTTCCAGTGCACTCTGTGACGTATTACCCTGGTTAGAACAGGAACCATTAGCTGGAATTCATCTAATTCATGCTGCTGAATCCGGAAATGGCTGGTTAAAACCTGAAAATATCGAAAATGCCGTTTTAAATTTGTCAAAACGAACTAAATTACAGCTTCGAATACCACAACATCGTATTAAAGATGCACAAAAACTGGACGGTGTGACAATAATAGTTGACGGCTATAAGCTTCATATTAGAGAATCCTCGCCTAGAAAATTAACAAAGTCACCTATTATCTTCTCTCGATATGTCATTTCCGAGAGTGAGGACGAAGCTGAGTTTTTATCAATGGTTCATCAGCAGTTGCGCGATATGGGTATTAAAGTTCGTAAAATGATGTGTGGTAAATATCGTCAACACAAGCTAGCGTCAAATACTTTGTCGACACGCAGTTTGATGATTGCTGAATTGGATGTTGAAGAATCAGTTTTATTACAGCAACAAGGATTGGGTTCAGGTCGTTTATTTGGTTGTGGTTTGTTCCTGGCGCATAAAGGAATTATTGCGGTAAACGATACATCCGATAAGATTCAAACTAAAGATTTTTAATTATTAACATTAACATTAACAATTACAATTGTAATAAAATTTAGAGTAAGGAGAATTAATATGCCAACACTAGAAGCAGATGGTAAAACAGTAGAAGTAACAGATAAGGGTTATTTAGTTGAATATAATGACTGGACAGAAGCCTTAGGTGCAAAGATTGCTGATGATGAAGACGTTAAAATGACTGAAGAACATTGGGACGTTGTTAATTATTTACGTGCCGAACATTCTGAAAGTCCGGGTACTGAACCAAATGAACGTAATATCACTAAAGATATGGGTAAAAAATGGGGTAAAAAAGTCAACTCCAAATATATGTATGACTTATTTCCAGGTATGCCATCCAAGCAAGGCCGTAAAATCGGCGGTATGCCACAAAGTACCCGCAAAGGTGGTTATTAATTATACATACTAAATAAGTATTTGTTGATATAGACCTAATGGGGTATTTCAGCATGATAATTGGCTTGATAAAGTCTTGCCCATAGGATTTTTAGCCTGTACCTGTATCGTATTGATTTTAATTCAATTATTATGGGTATTGAAAATGAGGACGTTGGTTATGAGTAGTAAACAAGATCTGATTAAAGAAATGATAGCAATGCAAAAGAAATTTATTGATTATGAACATAAAGATGGTGTTGATATGAAAGATTATTATAAACCTGAATCTGGTCATGTTTTAGATCAATACCGTGAAAAATATTCTGAATTAGCCGAAAAAGTTAATGCAATGGCTCATGAAGAAAAAGGTTCAGAAGCTTAAGCTAGTTTCGACAGCTGTATTTAAAAGGGCCGCTTTTTAGCGGCCTTTTTTATAGCTCGGCCCACATGCGTAATAAATTAGCATAACTATTATTAACGCGTTTTGTTAGTTCTGTGTTTAAATTTTCAGCAAGTAACTGATCCCGACTTTTACCGAGTTCATACAAAAGTGAACGTTGCTCAGCTGATCGAACCAAACTTTGCACCCAGGTAACGGCTACTAGTCTTTCACCCTGAGTTACCGGGTTAATATGATGGATACTTGACGATGGATACAGGACCGCATCACCGGCATTAAGCTTCACTTGCTGTTGACCAAACTCATTATTAATAACCAGTTCACCGCCATCGTAATTAGTAGGTGAATTAAGAAAAATAGTGATGGAGATATCGGTGCGATAAGTTTGTCCCATGGTGCCCATGATTGGATCATCAATATGATCACCATAGGCCATGCCGTTTGTATACTTGGCATAAAAGGGCGTTGCAATTTTTTTTGGTAAAGTGGCAGCTATATATATAGGATGTTTAACCAGGGTGTTCATAACAATATTGTTAAGCTGCTCCAGAACCGGGTCGGTGGTCGCAATTTCCTGGTTTTGCTTAACAGTTTCTGCCATTTTGCCTGCTGATAGCTTACCATCGATGAATTTGGCACTGGAAAGAATATTTTGAACGGCAGTGAGCTGCTGTTGGCTTAATAAATTAGGTATTTGTAGTAGCATATACTTTTTAATTGAAATTAACCTGGTTTGTCCAAATTTAATTATAATTTACTGAGGTTTTAAATGAAAATAAATATTTTTGTTGAGGATAAGCAAATTCCCGTTACCGTACCAGATGAAATTCTTTACGGAGCAAAAGATTTTTTTAACAAAATGAACAAAGATATGGATAAAGGCTGGCAAATGAGTCGTAGCTGGATAGAAAATCCAAATAAGGTTCAACGCTGTCAGATTGCAGCAGACAAAATTATGGGTGCAATACACAGTGAGAATAAAAACCTGTTACACATGATGGCAG
This sequence comes from Thiohalomonadales bacterium, assembly GCA_048060815.1. Lineage (GTDB taxonomy): Bacteria > Pseudomonadota > Gammaproteobacteria > UBA6429 > Thiohalophilaceae > CAYQUC01. The sequence goes on from JBGMQW010000013.1 coordinate 28,758, forward strand.
GATATATTTTACACACCTTACCCGATGTTGTTGATGTGCATATTGATAGTGATGGTGAGATTATGGAAACGGAGTTGGTACTATCAAATGGTACAAGCTTGAGTAATGCAATAAACTAATCTTACAAAGGAAAATTAGACAACTTTTATTAAATATTAATTGATAAGACTAGTTCGATGTGAGTAATTCATCAAAATAATAACTATGCCAATAAAATAAAGTACTGGATTTAGTGTAATACATAATGTTTATACCCGGAAATTCAAGTGTTGCCGTTCGAAATTTTCCAGGTTTATTTTTATAAGAAGCCCCAACTTTATCGCCTGGTTTTTCCTGGCTGAGTTCTATTTTAATTGAATTATTATCGATACCAGCACCTTCATATAAAACTTCTAAACGATATTTATCATCTTCAGAATAAATTACAATAACGTCGAGCTGCTTCTCTTTATTTACCATTAGCGCAGCCCAATCAGGTTTTTTATCACCATTAAAATCATCGGTGATAGTCCAGGGTTTTGGTGAATCGCCGCGTTTTAATAAATGACGTCGCATAAAACCAAACAGCTTACCGGTAGGAGGATAATAATCTGGATAAGATTCATCTAGTAATTTCTGAGCAAATTCCGGGATATCGAAGTCATCATCAAAATTTATTTCTTCAAGTGATGCAAATCCTTCATAATCGCCATCATCTTCGACATCCAAATCAGAGTCTTCGCCATTTAATGATCTTTTTACTATTGGATTGAGTAAATCCGGATCATTTAATAACTCATCAGCCGACATGGCGACTTGATCATCGGTTAATGTCGGATATTCAGATTTGTTTGATGTTACTTTACTCGTAGTAGCAAGATTTTTTTGATTTTTTGTTGCAGAATTTACATTTTGTTGTGGATCAACTTTGCTGGTTGATTCTTTAGCGCTGTCAACTGAATCGTTAGTATCCGGTTTTACTTCATTATCTTGCGTGGATACATTTGTGGTCAATTCAGGCAATTCTTGCAGGTATGCAAAATTCGGAAATAATAAAATTATCGGAATTAATAGTGTAGAAATAAATTTTTTGTTTAAAATTGTCATTTTAATGAATCAAATATGGTTACCGAGATATAAATCCGGTAATTAAACTATGGTAAATATCTGGACTAAATGTTATATACCTTAAATTTAACATTAATACTATTAAGTAAAGCACAGTAATTTGTAATGTAATAGTATTTAATTATTATAAATTAAGAACATTACACCAACTAACACAAAAAAACACATTTTATTTAATGTTTTAAAATAATTATTATGATTTGGTATTCAATAGACAACATAAGAGAAATAGTTATGACTAATAAACAACTACAATATGGTTTTATTGCCGCTGGAATTTTATTGCTCTTAATTTTGGTATTTAGCACTATTGGTAGTAATTCTATCTTATCAAATACCGAGTCTGTTCAATTAAGTTCAAAACAAGTTCAGCGTTCTATAAATCGTTCATTTCCTTTAGCGTATTCTAATAATTCGGTTAAAATTAAATTAAAAAATCCCACAGTGATTTTAAAAGAGGGTTGGGATTATGTTGCTATAAATCTCGATTTAAATTTAGCAGTCAAGAAAAGACGCGCTAATCGGCGTGTATTTCAAACAGTACACAAAGGTAAAGTAACATTATCCGGCTCGCTTGCATATTCACCAAAATCCGGGTCAATTTTATTAAAAGAAGTAAAATTACGGATTTTAAATTTTAAAAATATTAAAGCTACTGATATAGCTCAAATTGAAAAATCGTTAGTGCCTATTTTACAAAATAAACTGGATAGTCATCCAATTTATCGATTAAAAAGCAAACAGTTTAAATATGAATTAAATAATATGAAATTAAGTAATATTGAAATCAAAGAGAATAATATTAATTTGGAGTTGGCTTTAAACGCTACAGATCAAATTTAATACCTTGAGCTAATGGTAATTCATTACCCCAATTTATGGTGTTTGTTTGACGACGCATATATTGTTTCCAACTATCTGAACCTGCTTCACGGCCGCCACCAGTATCTTTTTCTCCACCAAAAGCGCCACCAATTTCAGCACCCGAAGTACCAATATTAATATTCGCAATACCGCAGTCGCTACCTGTTGATGATAAAAATAATTCTGCTGTTTTTATATTGTTGGTGAAAATTGCTGATGATAATCCGTGAGCTACGCTATTTTGCATCTCAATGGCATCATTAATACCCTGGTATGACATTACATATAATATTGGTGCAAAAGTTTCTTGTAATACCGAACTTGAATCATGTGATATTTCAACAATTGTTGGTTCGACATAAAAACCTTTACGACTAATTGTGTTTCCACCATACAGTATTTCGCCATTATCATTTTTAATGTTTGAAATTGTTTCAATAAATTTTTCTCTTGCCTGGGTATTAATCAGTGGTCCCATAAGCGTGTCTGGTTCAAGCGGATCCCCAATTATAATTTGTTGGTAGGCCGCGATTAATTTATTAATAACCAAAGGGTAGATGCTGTAATGAATATACAATCGCCGGGTTGATGTGCATCGTTGACCACTGGTACCAGCTGCACCAAATACAATACCTGGAATAGCCAGTTTTAAATCAGCGGTTTCGTCCAGAATAATTGCATTATTACCACTTAATTCCAGTAAACTTCGTCCAAGTCGTTTTGCCACTATAGAATTGACCCTGCGACCGGTTTTAGTAGAACCGGTAAACGAAATTAAATTTACACGTTTGTCTGCCACAAATAATTCAGCATCATTATTATTGTTGGTTATAAATAAAGAAAACAGACCACTATAACCCATTTCGGACATAACTTTGTTGCATATAATTTGAATCGCAATTGCGCATAATGGAACTTGGGAAGAAGGTTTCCAAATCACGGTATTACCACAAATACAAGCAATAAAGGCATTCCAGGCCCACACAGCCATCGGAAAATTAAAAGCACTAATCACACCCACAATACCTAGCGGATGCCATTGTTCATACATTCGGTGATTAGGTCGTTCTGAATGCATGGTTTTACCGTACAACATTCGTGATTGACCAACAGCAAAATCAGCAATATCAATCATTTCCTGAACTTCACCATCACCTTCTTGTTTAATTTTCCCCATCTCCAGTGCAATAAGCGATCCCAAACGATCTTTGTGCTGCCGTAATTCATTGCCTATTTGACGAATAAAATCGCCACGAAGCGGAGCGGGTACCGAACGCCAAAATAACTGTGCCTGCTGGCTTGCGAACAAGATAGTTTCGTAATCTTTTTGTGTTGCACAGGAAACAGCTGCAATACGTTTTCCATTCGCCGGGTTAATAGATTCTATTACATTATTTTTGTCAATTTTTCCCCATTCAGGCCCTGAACAGGCACCAGAATTTATTTCGTCTATGTTTAGTTCTTTTAATAATTCCATTCTATATTCTCAATAATTAATT
>JBGMQW010000014.1:0-6483 GCA_048060815.1 Thiohalomonadales bacterium
TTTCAATTCGATACCCATTTATTGAATTATTGTGTGCCATAGTAGCATTCCTGGTTGCATGGAAATTTGGTGTATCCACTACTGCTTTTGCTATGATAGGGTTATCCTGGGCACTTATCACTTTAAGCATGATTGATTATGATCATCAATTTTTACCTGATCAAATTACACTACCATTTCTTTGGTTAGGTTTATTATTCAATGCCTACTTCAATGTCGTTCCATTGCATGATGCTGTATTAGGAGCTGTAATTGGCTACATGATATTTTGGACTTTATATAAAGCATTCAAGATATTCACCGGGAAAGAAGGAATGGGCTATGGAGACTTTAAATTACTTGCTCTATTAGGTGCCTGGTTTGGATGGCAATCATTATTAATGATTATTCTTATATCATCCCTGACTGGTGCCACTATTGGTATTTCTTTAATCATCCTTAAACAACATGAAAGAAGTAAACCCATTCCTTTTGGTCCGTATCTCGCAATAGCCGGTTGGATAGTATTAATGTGGGGTGAAAATTTAAAATTATTCTATTTTCAATATACTGGCTTAACTTCATAATACCGCTTAAAATAATTCATATTATCAAGTACTGGTATCACAAAAGTAAAACCATTATCATATTGTCATGCTTACAATAGGACTAACAGGTGGGATAGCCTGCGGTAAAACCATGGTATCGCAATATTTTGGTCAGCTTGGAATTCCAATAATTGATACCGATATTATCGCAAAACAATTAGTAGAACCGAATCAACCTGCATTAGCAGAAATTATCGAAAGATTCGGAGCTGAAATTATTGATAATAATAAATTAAAACGTAAACAGTTAAGTGAAATAATATTTAAATCACCTCATAAAAAGCAACAACTTGAAGCTATTTTACACCCTAAAATTGAGTCTACAGTTCTAGACAAGCTTTCAACAATTGAACTGAACAATGCCAGGAATATAGATAAAGTTCCCTACCGCATTGTAGTAATTCCTTTACTATTTGAAACTAAATCAAAATATCCTATTGATAGAATATTACTTGTCGACTGTACAGTACAACAACAAATAGAGCGAGCGATGTCACGAGACAACATAACTCGAAAGAAAATCCTGGCCATTATTAAAAACCAAATATCACGTACTGAAAGACTGAAAAAAGCTGATGACGTTATAGAAAATAAAATAGATCAAGATTCCTGTTTTTCCAAAATTAGACAAATACACAATAAATATCTAAAACTAGGAAAAATCTAGTAACATAAAAATACTGCCGAATTTCGAATAAGCCTAATCACTTAAAATCTGTTAGACTTCAATCATGTTAAATACAATTTTATATGAACAACCACTTAATGAACGTGTCCGAGCATTCATGCGCCTTGAGCAATTATTTATACAAACTCACGAGTTTATTAACAGTGATACTAAATGGCATGCTCGAATGACAATGACTGGCTTGTCAGATATTCTAGAGATATTAAATCGTTCAGATCTAAAAACTGACATATTAAAAGAGCTGGACAGAAATCAAATAAATCTATCAAAACTTAGTAACACTCCTGGTGTAAATACTCAGACACTCAATACTACATTAAATGAACTTGATCAATCTTATCAACAAATAATTAATATTGAAGGTCAACTAGGCCAAAAATTACGAGAACATGAAATTCTGACAGGTTTAATCAAAAGAAATAGTTTAGTAGGTTCTATCTGTAGTTTTGATCTTCCACTTTTTCACCACTGGTTAAATAGCAATCCAGTAGAACGTCATAAAAATCTATCAGAATTATATTCATCAATTTCCATTATCCAATACGCTATAAAATTATTGCTTAGTATTATTCGAGAAAGTGCTATTATTGAGGATAAAATAGCAGTTAATGGTTTTTATCAACAAAATTTAAATGTTAAACATCCGTATCAAATGATAAGAGTATTAATCCCAAATTATACTGATTATTTCGTTGAAATCAGTGCCGGTAAACATCGATTTAGTATTCATTTTTTAACTACGAATAATGAAAATAATACTCGAACAAAACAAGTAAAAGAAGACATGCCTTTTCAATTAGGATGTTGTGCTGTATGACAACATTAGTTAATCTTGAGTTCAGATTAGAGAGATGCCCTTCCTGTCAATATTGAGCATTTTGTATTGTACGATATAAATTATATCGATAATGGAGAATGGGCAGATGAAAAAAAATAAAATATATTACGAAATAATTTACAGCTATTTAATTAATTTATCTTTACTATTATTAATCCTTTTAATTTCTTCACTAACCTGAGGCGGGAAAATATCCAGTATATCTAACATTTCAAATGTACCACTATCTAACACAGCTATACCAAATTTATAACGTGAATATAATGGAAAATAAATAAGAGAATGATCTTTATATTTATTTTCTTTTAAAAAATTCTTGTATAATATAAGTTCACTTTCTTTTCTTGATTTATTTGATTTATTTTTAAGAAAATCATCAACCGACATAGAATTCCTTATCAATTTATTTTTATTTTTTTGCGTTAGTTTCTCATACAATTCACCATTTAATTTCAACTCTTTACCTTCTCTCATAGTTTTTGTACGTAATTTAAATAACTCATCTGGATTTTCAGGAAGATGCAAAAAAATCATTGGTGGATGTAAATCGCTATATTGTTTAAGTGATGTTAAATCAATTCCTGCTTCATCTACCTGATATGCAGTAATTGGATTAAGCCGATTATCCATAATAACAATTGCAACAGGATGCTCACCATAAACAATCAATATCCCGGATAACAGCGCACTAAATTGAATAATTGCAATTATTGATAAATCCATTTTCAATCGATGTTTGCCTTTCTTGTACACTACCAACGTTAAAAGTGGTCCTAAAACAATATCGACAAAAGCAATGATTTGTATACCTTGCCAGCCTCCATCAGTGCCAAATAACGGCTGTGGATACCACTCAACTAAAATGAAATATAAAATTATCGAAAAAATAATCAGACTTATCCCTAAATGAATTAAAAATGCATGTATTTTTTCTTTGGTAAAAAATGCTTTTAATCGACCCATTTTAACCTCATAAATTTTATAATAGTAAACCTTGTTTTTAAAGGGAGTTTTTTAATCCATTAATTTTTATAGATACTTTAATAATCCTAGCTTAATACCCAAAAAGATGCATTGTTTCATACTTAATTTCATATAACGTCACCTATTCAAAAATATAAATTCCAGGTTTAAGTAAAAGGTCGAATTATCCGTAGCAAATCATAAAGCTTCGGATTATTACGATTCTTTATCCAGGCATTGGCAATTAACCAACGTAAGTTTGCTTGTGTCGGTGTTGTTCTAACTTCTGGTACATTAATCTGATCGATAAGCCGTCTAAATTTATTTATTTCATAACAATTCATAATGTACTCCTTCTTTATATTGGGGTGAACAAACGGACTAGAATCCGTACAAACTAACTTGAAGGCTTAACTGCTGTTTCCAATTAAACTAAAATCCCTCTCGAATAACGTTCTTTAATAACACTTGTTAGTAATATTATTAAAGAACGCCACTCATTTTTCAGTTTTTGCTTATCTATTCTTCGTTTTGTTTTCTTTGACTTTTCATGTACTCCACCTTTCTGCATCAATGGATGATCATGTAGTGGATTACGTGCTTTTGTTAAATTTACTTTTATTTTCATTTTCTTGCTCCGTTGTTTAATAAAATATTTACTATTTTATGGTTGTGATAAGAATTACTCCCAAGGTCAGATTCGAACTAACATAAACCTCCTTTAAATCTTACTAAATTTTAAGTCCATCCTCACAGCTATATAAAATAGTATTCCCAAATGAGGGTACAATTTAGGCATAAAAAAACCCCATTAAACTTAAATGCCTAACGGGGTTTTTTTATTTCCCGCGGAAGGCTTTATAATCAGCCTTCCGCAGTAGTGTGTACGAAAAGCTATGTCATACCGAGCTCACTCAGCTTTGACTCAATCTGTTTATTATTACTTACAGTTATTTTCAATGGCCGTAGATGAGAGTTAGATACAACCGGACACATACCAGTTGTTCCGAAAAAACCGAACTGTTCTGGTGTATTGAAAATTGTATTTTGTGTTACGTGCATTTATATCTCCACTAATTTTCGCAAAGTATAATACTTTATTTCAGGAAAGCAAGATTTATTTTTAAGATTCTTATATTTTTAGATCAAGCTTATATTCAGAATTACACTGAAAAACAGATAACAAAAATCCTACTGCGATACCAATAAGAATAAAATAAAGGATCAGATTTTAACGAATCTGTCTTACTAAGGTTAATGTAGTCACCATACCGTTATTAAGTAATTCGATTTTACGATGTTCTTTTTAGTTTTGACATCAAGCTCGACCAACCAGTCTTTTCGATCAGACAAACATACAGGTAGTACGACTTGTGCTTGCCAAATTTCATTATTTTTGACTTTTTTTAATCGCTTCATTTTGAAATTATTTCCCATCATCTGCATCCCGCGCATTGAAAACTGCAGTTGTATTTGTTCAATTTTTTCTTTTTCCGGAACTCGCACCTGGACGATAAAGGGTTGTAAATAGGTGCGTTTTTTGGGAAATATAATTTCAACTTTAAGTTGCTTGTTTTCGGATTTACACCACATATCACTATACAAATATGGGGTAATTTTCAGCGGTTTGTTATTTTTTCCAGGTAATGGTAAATCATATGCATAGGATAACATTGTCATTAAAAACAGACTTATTATTAACACTATTTTAATAACACTGAAAAAAATTCAATCTCTCCACAATGAATTAATGGCAGCAATTCCCATACCACCAGCATTTAATGCAGTAAATAAATCTGCTTTGCTTACACCACCTAGAGCATACACTGCGCATTGGGCAAATTGACACAGCTCGGTGAATTTTTCCCATCCCAGTGGTGTTGCATCCGGGTGGCTAGTGGTTGTATTAACGGGTGATAAAAAGATGTAGTCCAATAATAGTTCATTGGCTTTGTCTATTTCTTTTTTGTTATGGGTTGATGCAGAAACCATTTTGCCTTGTTGGTATAGTGGAATTAAGTCTGGTAGCGATAATGACATTAAAACATCCGAGGTTAAATGCACACCATCAGCACTGTGGTAGTTAAATTCAGCTATTGGAATATTTAACATTAGCTTTGCTCGGTGTTGTTTACACAATAATCTGGCACGAACTGATAATTCAAAATAGGATTCGTTACAGTCCATTTTTGAGCGTAATTGAACTAAACCACTCCCGAGTTGTAATGCATTCATTATTTTATGCGAAAACTCGGTTGAGTTTTCAAATTTCCCGGTAATTACATGAAGTTTTGGTAATGTTAATGCTTCTATTATTTGATGATTCGCTGCTGGAAAATTATATTGATCTAGCTCTGGAATCTCTACCCATTTTAGTTCTTGTCCATCACATCCAACCGCATCTTTAGATTGTACTCCTCCGGCTAACCAAACATCTAACAAAACTGTTTTATTTGGATAGGCATGTTCAACTTTTAATAGTGGACGGAAATTATTTAATTCTAATCTGGTTTCTTCTTTAATTTCTCGTTGCAATGCTTCGATTACGTGCTCACCTTGTTTTAATTTGCCACCAGGAAACTCCCATAACCCACCTTGATCCTGAAATGCATGACGTTTTGCTATTAGTAATCGACCATGTTCGTCCCGTATTACTGCAACGGCAACATAGACTATATCTTTTTTATGTAATTGAGTAATTTGACTCATGTACGATATTCCGCATTGATTCGAACATAATCCGTTGACAAATCACAGGTCCAGACTTTTGCTTCATTACTGCCACTATTCTCACAACCAAGATCAACACTCACTGTAATCTCAACTTGATCCATTATTTTTTGCGCTACTGTTTCAGTATAGCCTGAATCACGGCCGCCATTTGAGACTATACACAAATCATTTAAATAAATTTTTATTTTAGAAAGATTTAAATCTTTGATATCTGCTCGTCCTACTACGGCTAATAGACGTCCCCAATTTGGGTCACTGGCAAAGAAGGCAGTTTTTACTAATGGTGAATGTGCAATTAGATAAGCTAAATCTATACATTCTTGCTCGCTATTCCCGTTTGATATTTTAATCGTAATTAGTTTTGTAGCACCTTCACCGTCGCGTATCATATCTTTTGCTAAATTTTCACATAACTGTATTAATTTAGAATTAAATTCAGTTTGATTAATCGATGTAATTTCAATCCCTGATTCACCTGTAGCAAACAATAAGCATGAATCATTTGTTGAAGTATCACCATCGACTGTTATTCGGTTAAATGAACTATCCACTGCTTGTTGTAAACACTGCTGTAATAATTCAGTGCCAATTTTTGCATCTGTGCCAATATAAGCCAACATGGTTGCCATATCAGGCCGTATCATTCCGGAACCTTTGGCAATTCCCGTGATGGT
>JBGMQW010000014.1:6583-32223 GCA_048060815.1 Thiohalomonadales bacterium
CCTTGTTTACCTGTTCCGGCATTCGCGTTGCCGGTATTAATTAACAGATAGCGTGGTCTGGAATTGTGTAAATGTTGTTTTGAAATGTGTACTGGTGCAGCACAAAATTGGTTTTTTGTGAATACCGCAGCAGTAGTTGTAAATTCACTGAGCGCGATTAAAACTAAATCTTTTCGATTGGGTTGTTTTATGTTGGCGCAGGTGGTGCCTAGTTTAATTCCCTTGATCGGTAATAAAGTTAATTTTGAGTTACTTAATTTTTGGGGGGTGGGTCTGGTGTTAGAGCTCATTGCTTAAATCTATCCCCTCATCCTGGCCTTCTCCCTGAAGGAGAAGGGATGGTTATTTTATTATTAACCTGTGCTTTATGATTTGTGATTGATTAAATGCAATCACAATTTTCCATGGCATTGTTTGTATTTTTTTCCTGAGCCACATGGACATGGTTCATTTCGGCCTACTTTTTTACCTTCACGGACAAATGGTTGTGCGTGTTCTTGTTGCTCACTTTCCTGATTCATTGCACTGCTATCGGCGTGTTGATATTCCATTTGCCCTTCATGTGCGCGTCGTTGTGCTTCTACTGCTTCGGCATCTTCTTCGTTTCGAATCTGAATTTTACTCATGACTGTCGCGACTTCATGTTTAATTGCATCGAGCATGTCTGAGAACATTTGAAAAGATTCACGTTTGTATTCTTGCTTTGGATTTTTTTGTGCATAACCGCGAAGGTGTATTCCTTGACGCAAATAGTCCATCGTTGCTAAGTGTTCTTTCCATTCACGATCTAATACTTGCAACATAATCTGTTTTTCGACATAACGAAGAACTTCACTTCCAACATCATCTTCTTTCGCTTTATATAATCGATTACTTTCATCTATTATGGTTTTACGCAGGCTCTCTTCATGGAGGTTCTCGTCATTTTTTAACATTGACTGTATATCCATTTGAACTGCAAACTCACCGTTTAATGATTCTTCCAAGCCAGCTATATCCCATTGCTCTTCCATACTATTCGGTGGTACATAAGCATCGATAATGCCGGTAATGACGTCTTCACGAATTGCCGTTATGGCACCGGATACATCATCATCTTCCATTAATTCGTTACGTTGCTGATAAATTACTTTACGCTGATCATTAGCAACATCATCGTATTCCAGTAGTTGTTTACGCATGTCAAAGTTATGCCCTTCAACTTTTCGTTGTGCGTTTTCAATGGCCTTGCTTACCCATGGATGTTCTATTGCTTCGCCTTCTTCCATACCTAAACGTTGCATTAAACCTGATATTTTATCAGATGCAAATATTCGCATTAAATTATCTTCGAGCGACAAATAGAAGCGACTGGAACCAGCATCACCTTGACGTCCGGAACGACCACGTAATTGATTATCAATACGCCGTGATTCATGGCGTTCTGTTCCAACAATATGCAAACCACCATTTTTTAATACATTTCCATGTCGTTCTTGCCAATCATGTTTAATTTTTTCAATTTCTATTTCACTGGCTTTCGATTTTTTGGAAAGTTCAACATCAAGATTGCCACCCAAAACAATATCTGTACCACGTCCAGCCATATTCGTTGCGATAGTGACTGCACCAACATTTCCAGCTTGGGCTATAATATCAGCTTCGCGTTCATGTTGTTTGGCATTAAGGACTTCATGTTTAATATTATTCTTTTTCAATAACGTTGAAAGATACTCAGAGACATCAATTGAAGCAGTACCAACCAACACAGGTTGGCCACGTTTTTGACAATCCTGAATATCGATCATGATTGCCTGGTATTTTTCTTTAGCCGTCAGGTAGATTTGATCAACATTATCCAATCGTACCATATCTTTATGAGTTGGTATTACAACAACTTCAAGGCCATAAATTGATTGAAATTCATAGGCTTCAGTATCTGCTGTACCGGTCATACCGGATAATTTAGTGTAAATACGGAAGTAATTTTGAAACGTAATTGAAGCCAGAGTTTGATTTTCCTGTTGAATCACAACACCTTCTTTTGCTTCAATAGCTTGATGTAAACCATCAGACCAACGTCGACCAGGCATAGTTCGCCCCGTAAACTCATCAACAATAACAATTTCCTTATTATTAACAATATAATCAACATCTATTGCAAATAATACATGAGCACGAAGTGCTGCTATTATGTGATGCATTAGTGCAATATTAGATGCGTCGTACAGACTCTCGCCTTCTTGTAATAATTTTTTTTCTATTAGAATGTCTTCGACTTTTTGGTGTCCATCTTCTGTTAGAAAAATTTGTTTATTTTTTTCTTCTACAGTGAAATCACCCGGGCCATCTTCTTCTTCCTGTTTTGTTAACCGAGGAATAAAATCATTGATTGCCTGATAAAATTCGGAGCTCTCATCTGCTGGACCTGAAATAATTAATGGTGTTCTGGCTTCATCTATTAAAATTGAATCAACTTCATCGATAATGGCAAAAGCATGACCACGTTGAACTTTATCATCCATGCTAAATGCCATATTGTCACGCAAATAATCAAAACCATACTCATTATTCGTGCCGTAGGTTATATCAGCAGCATAGGCAGCTTGTTTATTTTCGTGTGACATTTCTGACACAATGACACCAACTGTTAAGTCCAGAAAATTATATATGGGTTCCATCCATTTGGCATCACGACTTGCCAGATAATCATTGACTGTAACGACATGAACGCCTTTTCCGGGTAATGCATTTAGATAGGCCGCCAGGGTGGACATTAATGTTTTACCTTCACCAGTACGCATTTCAGCAATTTTGCCTTTGTTTAAAACCATGCCACCGATTAACTGTACATCATAATGACGCATGCCCATTATTCGTTGGCTTGCTTCTCGCACTGCTGCAAAAGCTTCATTTAAAACATCATCAACGGTCTCACCCTTTTTTAGGCGATCTCGAAATTCCTGTGTTTTCGCTTTTAACTGCTCATCACTTAGTGCTCTAAATTCATTTTCTAAACCATTGATTATATCTACTTCCCTACGGAGTAGTTTTATATAACGGTCATTTCGACTACCGAACATTTTTGTTACAATTTTCTTTAACATGACTTCACTTTTTTTAAATTAATGTATGTTTTATAAATATATTTTATATTTAATTAATATTGATAATTAAATATTTTATCTCATACCATCACACGCAGGTACTTTGTACTTTAAAATTCTTATTAGTATTCATTAAGTACTGCTCCACTTTTATTTTGCAACTGCACACCGGTTAAAAAGTGCGAAAGTGACGGTTATTTCAAAATTATTTTACCGGGTAAATCTGATGAATATTATTGGGCTTATTTATTCAATTTAAACCCCAATCATGTCTGAATATAATCTGCATTTTACGATTTACAGAACATCATCGTAAACTCTCTATTCTACCGTTCCACTTAGATTTTGTCCTCAGAAATCATTCATTTATGAAAAATAGGCTCATTTAAATGTGACTCAAAATTACCCTAAACCGTGTACACAAACTCATGGTCGGAGTAAGTTATTATAAATGATCTATAGCCTATGGAAAAGTTATGACATCAAAGCGAATCTAAGGCCTTGTATGACGTCAATAGTTAATGATATTTTCTAACTTATTGTTAAAAAAAGCTTTATTAAGTCAGGATTTGGTAAAAATGAATTTTAAGGGCTCTTCAGTAATTCTGGAGATAAAACCTGTATTTCACCGGTTGTGGATATTCTCAGTAAACTATCTGGAAAATCCTGTTTAGAGATTTTTCGTATTAATTTTGCGCTATTATGGTTCACATCAATTTGAGGCCCATAAGGTCGATTTTGTTTAAATGAATGTATTTTGCCCGTCAAAAATTGACCTTGATGGGATATCTCCAGCTCTAATATCGGAGCAAGACCGCGTCGTCCCTGTACACTAATACCGTAGTAGGTGGCAAAATTTCCCAGACTGTAGGCGATCAGCCGATTTTTATAAAGCTCTATTGCTCGAGGTACATGTGGGCCATGCCCCAGTATGATGTCAGCACCACTATCAATCATCGCGTGTGCAAATTTAACGACATCTCCCCGTTCTTCTTCAAAAAAAAATTCTGTTTCAAATGGTATTCGCGTTTTATCTTCACCTTCAGCTCCACCATGCATTGAGACAATCACCACATCATATTCATTGGCCAGTTTTTCTACCACTTCACTTGCTAATGGTATATCCAGCATGTCATTAGCACCACGAAAAGGTGCAAATGCTATCATTACAAATTTACGATTCTCTAGTGTAAGTATTGCGAAATCATCAACGATACCTGAATGTAAAATTCCCTGTTGTTCTAATGCAGCCATAGTAGAAAGTCGACCCTGTTCACCAAAATCTCGGGCATGGTTATTTGCCAGACTTAACATAGTAAACCCTGCTTCTTTCAATAACCTCGCAAAACTAACCGGACTTTTAAAAACATAACAGCGTGTTAAATCCGTGCAGATTTTTGCCGGTTCACCTTCCTCGAGTAACACTCCTTCCAAATTCCCGAAACTAATATCCATTTTTTGTAGTATCGGTTTCACATCAACGAGTAAATTTATACCGTCATCGGGTAAGTGGTTGAATGGGTAATTTGTTCCCAACATGATGTCACCGACGGCTGCAATTTTAAACTTTGGAAATATTATTGTTTGCTGAGATTTTTTATCCGGTTTTTGAAGCTCGGCGTAACCTATATCTAATACTGTTGATTGTGTTGATAATGAATTATTTTTTTCAGAAACTAATGAATTAGATGAACATGACACTAATAAAAGGAATAATAAATAAAAACACCCATCAAATATTTTTGACAGGTGTTTTAGAATGAACATTTAAAGACTAATAATTCTAATTTTTAAGTGTTCTATGTACATACTTTTTAGGGTTAACTGCGCGACCATTTTTTAACACTTCAAAATGAACATGAGGACCGGTAGAACGACCAGTGGATCCCATTAGAGATAAAACTGTATTCTTCTTAACAGTATCACCAACTTTAACTAATATTTTCTTATTATGACCATATCGTGTGAAATACCCATTGCCATGATTAATTTCTACCAAATTACCATAACCTGATTTTCGACCAGCAAATGCAACAACACCAGCTGCAACAGCAATAACATTGGAACCTTCCTTACCTGCAAAGTCAACACCGGAATGATGAACCCGTCGTCCGGTAAAAGGATCAGTTCGAATACCAAAATAAGATGATAACCAGCCACGAGCAACTGGTCTGCCGGCGGGCATTACTTCAGACTGTAAATTTTTATTCATAAGCATTGTTTCAAGGATGCCAAGTTGATTACCGCGATTATCAAGTTGGCTGGAAAGATTAGATAATGCTTTTATAAAATCAGGAATATCGATCACTTGACCTTCTATGGTACTAGCCGGACCACCTTGCGCCGGTGATGAATTAAAATCAAATTCACCGGTATCCAGTTTCGCCATTTTTGTTAATCGCTGACCAAGAGCATCTAAACGAATAACATGTGCTTGAAGTTTACCTAAGCGAATTGCTAAGGCATTAACATTTTCCTCAGCACTACGCGTTGCTAGTTCAATTTTTAATTTTTGATCGTCACGCTCAGCTTCCATTGCAAGTGCAATATCATCCGGGTGTAAACGCATTTGATTAACACCTAAATAATACCCGACGAAAATAGTGGCAATAGGTAAGATTACAAAGAATCCCACAAAAGCGGATATAAACCGACGT
The DNA here is from genome assembly GCA_048060815.1 of Thiohalomonadales bacterium. Taxonomy (GTDB): domain Bacteria; phylum Pseudomonadota; class Gammaproteobacteria; order UBA6429; family Thiohalophilaceae; genus CAYQUC01. The sequence continues at coordinate 12,327 of JBGMQW010000014.1, forward strand.
TTGTTTAATGCTACTAATCCTGAGCAACCTCTTCCTTTTGTAAATAGAATAATATTCATATACTGCTACATAACCTGTTATTGTTTATATTTTATTAGCGGCTAATTTAGAAAAATGGTTAATTTTTAGTATGAATTCCCCACAAAAAATACACAAGTATTTAAGCGGTTCAAGAGATAAACTTGAGAAACTCATCACACATGCTGTTGAGATTTCACACCTAAATACCACTTTACATTCAATTTTAGATAATATCCTTAGAAATCATTGTGTTATAGCAAATTTCAGTAATGGAAAGCTGCTATTATTAACCGACTCTCCAGCCTGGATATCACGCTTACGCTATCAAATTCCATCAATTTTAACAGAACTTCAGCAACTACCTGAATTTAAAGGTATTACTCAAATAAAACTGCGTATTCAACCCAAACACATCGAACAAAAACTGCAACCATTTCACAGAGAACCTATTTCAAAAATTGCTGCAAGCTGTCTTAGTACGTTAGCCGATAGTGTTCAGAATACCGAGCTTGAAATTGTCTTACGCCAATTAGCATCTCGCTCTAAAACGAACCATGACTAATTTTTTAATGCCATTTAACCTTATATAACAGATAAATGTAAAGTGATTTTATCTAATTTTATAGTTAATTCGCTTGAACCGGTTGGACAAATGAGATGGGACTGCGTTCAACATCGTCGAAAGTAACCAGTTCCCAGGCACTTTCATTTGCAAGTAAAGTTCTTAATAATTTATTGTTAAGAGCATGTCCTGATTTATAACCATAAAAAGCGCCAATAAGACTACAACCTAATAAATAGAGATCACCAATTGCATCAAGAACTTTATGTTTCACAAATTCATCTTCATAGCGTAATCCATCTTCGTTTAGTATTCGATAATCATCAACAACAACCGCATTATCAAGACTACCACCTAAAGCAAGATTGTTCATACGTAACATTTCAATTTGATTCATAAAACCAAATGTTCGCGCACGACTGACTTCTTTAACAAAAGAGGTAGTTGAGAAATCAATTTCAGCAGATTGATCCCGTCCTTTAAATACAGGGTGATCAAACTCAATTGAGAAAGCAACTTTGAAGCCTTCAAATGGTTCAAATCTAACCCACTTGTCACCATCTTCAACAGTGACACTACGTTTAATACGAATAAATTTCTTGGCTGCATTTTGCTCTTCGATTCCAGCAGATTGTATCAGGAAAACAAAAGGACCAGCACTACCATCCATAATTGGAACTTCAGCAGAATTCAGATCGATATAAGCGTTATCAATTCCTAATCCAGCTAATGCAGATAACAAATGTTCGACAGTGGAGATTCGCACATCACCTTTAATCAAGGTGGTAGATAATGTTGTATCACCAACATTTTCTGGTACTGCTTTAATTTCAACAGGTTCAGCTAAATCAACTCGGCGAAAAACAATACCGGTATCAATTGCTGCAGGTCTTAAAGTTAAATACACTTTTTCTCCTGTATGCAAACCAATACCCGTTGCCCTGATTACATTTTTCAGAGTACGTTGTTTTATCACGTGAATAACTCCTATACTTACTAATATACTAATATTAAATGTTAACATCTAATCTAATGTAACGTTATAATAACAAATATCTCATTATTATATATGGCATAAAAACAACGTATTTTACTACATTGTTTATTATTACATCAAGTTAACCAGCCATATTGTAAGCAGGATCATAACATTATTAACATAATGGAAAATAAGTGGATATACGCACAATTTATGCCTGTTGTATCATGATTATATTAATCAGCCTGTCTTCTTAAAAATGCTGGAATATCAAGGTATTCCATATTATCCAATGAACTATTCATACCAGATTTATCTGCATTTTTATGTCGAATCACCGTAGGTCGTTCAAGTGATTCATAATCAACATCGCCATTACTGGTTTTGTTAACTACAAGTTTCACAGGTTCTTCATTATAGAGTTCAGTTGCTCCTAATCCTGTAGCGACAACCGTAACACGAAGCTCACCTGACATTTCAGGGTCGATAACTGTTCCCACAACAACTGTCGCATCATCTGATGCAAAACTTTTTACAGTATTACCTACTTCTTCGAATTCACCAATAGACATATCGAGTCCAGCTGTAACATTAACCAAGATACCACGAGCACCTGATAAATTAACGTCTTCCAGTAATGGACTTGCAATAGCAGCTTCAGCAGCAACTTGTGCACGGTCATCACCACTAGCTTTCCCTGATCCCATCATAGCCATTCCCATTTCAGACATAACAGTTCGAACGTCTGCAAAATCAACATTGATTAAACCAGGTCGAGTAATTAATTCGGCAATACCCTGAACTGCTCCTAATAAAATATCGTTTGCGGCTTTAAAAGCATCAAGCAAACTAATATTTTTTCCTAAAACACTTAATAATTTTTCATTTGGAATTGTAATTAATGAATCAACGTAATGTTTTAATTCAGCTATACCTGCATCCGCAACTTCCATTCTTTTTGTACCTTCAAACGGAAAGGGTTTAGTCACAACTGCTACTGTTAAAATTCCTAATTCTTTAGCGACTTGTGCAACAACTGGAGCCGCACCTGTACCAGTTCCTCCACCCATACCGGCCGTAATAAAAACCATATCCGCACCTTCCAGAATTTCTTCCAAACGTTCACGATCTTCTAATGCAGCATCTCGACCGACTTGCGGGTTTGCACCGGCTCCGAGCCCTTTCGTTATCGTGGTACCTAATTGCAATGCAATCCGTGAACGGACATTTTTTAAGGCCTGGGCATCTGTGTTAGCACAAATAAATTCAACACCTTCAATATCTTGAGCGACCATGTGCTCAACAGCATTACCACCGCCGCCGCCAACACCAACGACTTTAATAACTGCACTCTGTGAATATGAGTCCATAAGTTCAAACATTATATTAACCTCCTCACTGTTTTATCAGTGTATATAAAAATAATTAAATTACTAAAAATTACCTTGAAACCAACTTTTCATTCTATTTAAAACATTCTTAACATTTCCATCCATAGCGTTAGATATCCTACGCATTTCTCTATTCTGATAACCAAATAATAATAATCCAACACCGGTAGAGTGTATGGGTTTTCTAACGACATCAACCAAACCAGTTACATATTGCGGTACACCAATCCTGACTGGTGCATGAAAAACTTCTTCAGCTAATTCAATACAGCCTTCCATTTTTGAACTACCTCCTGTCAATACGATTCCTGCAGCACACATATCTTCAAAACCACTTCTTTGCAATTCAGTTTTGATTAATGTAAATAATTCTTCATATCTTGGTTCAACAACTTCAGCAAGTGTTTGTCTTGCTAACCGACGTGCAGGTCGGTCACCAACACTGGGAACTTCAATTGATTCATCAGCAGTAGCAAGTTGAGTTAAACAACAAGCATATTTAATTTTAATTTCTTCTGCATTTTGTGTTGGAGTTCTTAGTGCAACAGCAATATCATTAGTCACTTGGTCACCAGCAATAGGAATAACGGCTGTATGCCTGATTGCGCCTTCAGTAAACACTGCAATATCTGTAGTACCACCACCGATATCGACCAAACATACACCAAGTTCTTTTTCGTCGTCAGTTAAAGCTGAATAACTTGATGCTAATTGCTCTAGAATAATATCATCAACCTCCAAGCCACAACGCCGAACACATTTAATAATATTCTGAGCTGCACTAACAGCACCTGTAACCATATGGACCTTTGCTTCGAGCCTTACACCGGACATACCAATAGGCTCACGAATACCATCTTGATTATCAATAATAAATTCCTGCGGTAATATATGGAGTATTTTCTGATCAGCAGGAATCGCAACTGCTTTAGCCGCATCAATAACACGATCAACATCTTGAGGCATAACTTCTTTTTCTCTAATGGCGACTATCCCATGAGAATTTAAACTGCGAATATGGCTTCCAGCGATTCCTGCATAAACTGAATGAATCTGACAACCGGACATTAATTCTGCTTCTTCAACTGCACGTTGAATTGAATGTACCGTTGATTCTATATTAACAACAACACCTTTTTTTAGGCCTCGCGATGGACATGAACCAATTCCAATTATTTCGATTTTGTTATCTATAGTAACTTCGCCTACAATACAGGAAACTTTGGAGGTTCCTATATCCAGACCTACTATTAAATTTTTATCAATTTTTTTAGACATCTACCCCCCTCCTTAATACATTCTTTGCATTTTTTGTTTGAGTAGTTTCTCTTAATTTAATTGCGAATCCATTGGTATAACGCAAATCTATATATTCAATATTATTTGAATATTTACGCAAGTTTAATTTATATGCGGTTATAAATCGTTTTATTCTTTTTTGATATTCATTCCGTCCAAGTGATATTTTTATATCATTTGATAGTTGAATATAAATTGCACGTCTGTCATCGAGATTAAATTCATCGATACTTAAATTTATTTTATTTAATTGTGCTTCAAATCTTTTATATTCATTCATAACTTTTATATTTAATTTTTCTGGTCCACTTAACACTGGTAATTTTTCATCACTTATAATTTTCGGTTTAAATTGTTCACCAACTTCATTTAACAAACCATTATCGTTCCAGATTGCAAATGCCTTTTGCTCTTTAATAGTTACTACAATGCTGTCAGGCCATACTCGTCGTACTGATGCTACTTTTACCCAGGCTAATTTTTCTATTTCAGTTTGTAACTTTTGAACATTTACTTTTAAATACCCACTAATAACATCATCTCTAATCGCATCGAGTATCATTTTTTCTGTCACATTCACGAACTCTCCCTGAGCTCTAATTTTTTTAATCGGTAATAGTGACGCAAAATTTATTTGAAATAAACCAACAAACAATATTCCAATAAATAACGTACTCAGAAATATTTTCATATTCTTATAAACAAAGACATTATTTTCTTTGTCCTTATTTGCTTTGGTTTTCATATAACACCTCCGCACTATTTTCCTTTTTTAAGGCTTCATCTAATATCTTTAACACTAACTCATCAAACTCAATACCATCTTCAGCAGCTGCCATTGGAACCAAACTGTGATCGGTCATACCAGGAACTGTATTAATTTCAATTATCCATGGTTTATTTTGTTGATCAACAAACATGTCTACCCTTCCCCAACCGCTCGCACCAGTTACATTAAAAGCAGATAAGGCTAAATTTTTTAATTGAGATTCTTTTTCATCATTAAGACCGCATGGGCAATAAAAATTAGTATCCGTTGCTTCATACTTGGCAATATAATCATAAAATTTTCGTGGTGTATCCAATCGAATTAACGGCAAAACATTATTGCCTAATATTGTTGCTGTATATTCAATACCATTTATGTAAGTTTCAGCCATTACACTCTTGCAAAATCGAGATGCAGTTATATAAGCTTCATAAAATTCACTATTTTCTTCGACAATACTCATACCGAGGCTTGAACCTTCCAATGCAGGCTTAACAACAAGTGGCAAACCAATACTCGACGCTATAAAATCAAAATTTGAGTCTTGAGTAATAACTTCAAAACCTGGTGTCGGTAGACCAACACCATTAAATAATTGTTTTGTTTTAATTTTGTCCATTGTAATAGCTGATGACAATACATCACTACCTGTATATGGTTTTGCTTTTAACTCCAGTAATGCCTGAATAGTACCATCCTCACCACCGCGACCATGCAACATGTTAAATGCTATATCAAAATCACAATTTTCAATTTGCGACAAAACAGTATTTTTTTTCACATCAAGAGCAATACAATTTATTTTTTGTTTCGTTAGTGCTTTTAAAACTGCTCTACCACCATTTAATGACACCTCACGTTCACCAGACCAGCCTCCCATCAAAACAACTACTTTGCCATAGTCCTTTTTATGAATTTTATCTTTATGCTGAAATGTCATAATAATGTAATGAGCTAAAATCTAGCTTTCATCTCCGATAACTTTAACTTCAACTACCAACCGTATACCATGATTCTTATAAATAAGCTCATTTACATATTCGATTAAAGATTCAATATCTTTCGCTGTTGCAGTTCCGGTATTAATGAAGAAATTCGCATGTTTATCAGAAACACAAGCTCCTCCAATACAAAAACCTTTTAATCCTGAATCTTCTATCAATTTTGCCGCAAAAAGACCGTCTGGATTGCGAAAAACTGAACCTGCATTAGCCAATTGTGTTGGTTGAGTTGCGCTTCGATGTTGTAATATTTTTTTAATTCTGGCCTTACTAGTATTTACCTCACCGCTTTCTAATTTAAATGTTCCAGATACAAACCACTCATCAATACCAAGCTCAAAGTTTTTTCCTGAAACCTGACGATAGGTAATATCAAAATCATTTTTTGACCTTTTACGAATTTCACCCTGGCGTGTAATTGTTTCTACTTCTTTCACAAACTCCCAAATCTCATTTCCTAATGCTCCGGCATTCATAAATAAAGCGCCTCCAATAGTTCCTGGTATACCGCTTAAAAATTCTATTCCAACTAGAGCTTTATCAGCACATTTCTTTGCCATCTTCGGACAGGCAACACCAGCTTCAACCCGTACACAATTATTTCCAATATAATTGATTTCATTTAAGACTCCACTTGTGCATAAAACAGTACCTCGTATACCTCCATCTCTAACTAATACGTTACTACCTAAACCAATCCAGACTATTTCTTCAGATAAAGATAATTCTTTTAAATAATTACATAAATCATTTAAGGACTCGGGTAAATAAAATTGATCAGCTACACCACCCACTCGCCAGGAAGTATGACGAGACATTGGTTCATCCACCTTAAGTATGCCATTAAGTTTTGTGGTCATTTTGTGAGTACCTGTTAACATATACCTAATATATCTATGATGATGTAATTGATTTTAATAACTCAGATAATCGAGCCGACATCGCTCCGATATTACCTGCGCCCAAGGTCAATAAAATATCATTATCTTCTAAAATTCCAACTAATGTTTCTGGTAGTAATTCAACTTGTTCTACAAACACAGGATCGACCTGCCCTCGAATTCTAATAGCGCGCGATAATGCCCGACCATCAGCACCTGATAGAACCTCTTCACCTGCTGAATAAACTTCTAATAATACTAGAATATCTGCTTGTGATAACACCATGCAAAAATCTTCAAATAAATCCCGTGTTCTGGTATAGCGATGAGGTTGAAATGCAACAACCAGTCTTTGATTGGGCCATCCATCTCGAATTGCCTTTATTGTTGCTGCAATTTCAGTTGGATGATGTCCATAGTCATCAATTAAAGTTATATTTTTATCATTTCCATCTTTACTCCCAATGTCAGTGAAGGAAATTTTTTCAATTTGAAATCGTCTAGCAATTCCTTCAAATTTTTCCAAAGCAGTCACTATCGCCTGTTTTTTTACACCAACCTGATCAGCAACAATTATTGAAGCTAGAGCATTTAACACATTATGCTCACCTGGCATGTTTAACGTAATACTCAACCAGTTATCATCACCATCAAAAGCAACTTTAAAAAAAGTTTGAATTCCTTTTTGTTGTATATCATGGGCACGGTAATCTGGATTATTATTAATGCCATAAGTAATAACGGTTCTACCTATCTCAGGTAAAATTTCACTTATATTTTCATCGTCAAGACAAGCTATAACCAGGCCATAAAAAGGTAAATGCCGTAAAAATTCAATAAAAGTTTCTTTTAATTTTGTAAAATCGCCATTATATGTTTCAAGGTGATCAACATCTATATTGGTAACAATAGCCATCATCGGTTGTAAATGAAGAAATGAGGCATCACTTTCATCCGCTTCTGCTACCAGATATTTACCTGAACCTAATCGTGCATTTGTACCTGCACTGTTTAATCTGCCACCAATAACAAAAGTTGGATCCATTCCCCCTTCTGCCATCACACTGGCTAATAAACTGGTAGTTGTTGTTTTACCATGGGTTCCGGAAACAGCAATACCATAACGAAACCGCATTAACTCAGCTAACATTTCCGCTCTTGGTACAACTGGAATATGCAATGACTTCGCTGCTATGACTTCTGGATTATTTGCTTGAACTGCAGTAGATGTCACTACAACATCACTATGAGATATATTTTTTTCAGAATGACCAACATGGATTGTCACGCCAAGCTCGGTTAATCGATTTGTTACTAAATTTTTCTGAATATCAGATCCAGTAATATCATAACCCAAATTTAATAATACTTCTGCAATCCCTCCCATACCAACACCACCAATACCAACAAAATGAATATGTCTAACACGACCCATTTCAATGTCATTGTTACTAAACATTACCAGTCCCCACACCAGACTCTATACCAGCAGCCTCCATACAAATTTGTGCAACTCTTGATGTAGCATCAGGTTTAGCTAGAGCATAAGCATTATTTGCCATTGTTAACAGATAAGCTCGACCCTTAACTATAATGTCAGATAATAAATTTGTAAGAAAGTTTACAAACAGTTCTGATTGTTGTGCCATAATTGCAGCATTTGCATTTACCAAAAATTCTGCATTACGAGTTTGATGATCGTCAACAGCATGTGGATATGGAACCAGAATTGAAGCAAGGCCGGCATTTGACAGCTCAGATACCGTCATTGCACCAGCTCGACAAATAACAATATCAGCCCATAAATAAGCCAGGTCCATATCTATTATGAACTCATCAACTTTAGCTTTAATATTTTTTTGTTTATAAGCATTTTTTGTTTCAATATGTTTACCTTTACCTGCCTGATGCCAGATATCAATTTTTTGTCCTTCTGATAAAAAAGATAAGCTGGCTGGTATATTTTCATTCAAATATTTTGCACCCAGACTGCCACCAAGTACCAATAACTTAATATTGTCAGCATGTTCAGCATAACGAATATTGGGTTCAGGCAACCTGGAAATAGATTCACGAATTGGGTTACCCGTATAAATCGCTTTAATATTTCCGCTAAACGCTTCAGGAAAAGCAACCAGGACTAATGTAGCGAAACGACTTAGTATTCGATTTGTAAATCCCGGAATAGAATTTTGTTCATGAATAATTAAAGGTATATGTAGTATTTTACATGCAATAGCTCCCGGGCCTGAAACGTAACCACCCATACCAAGTACAGATACTGGTTTGTATTTTCGAAATATTTTAATTGCCTGTAAAACTGAAGATGTAATTTTAAAAGGAATTGATATTAATTTGGAAAATTTCGTACCTCGAATACCTGAAATAGTAATGTATTCAATTTCGTATCCAGCATTCGGTACAACTTCTGCTTCAAAACTGTTTTTATTACCAACCCACACAATATTAAAACCATTTAATTTCAACACATCAGCTACAGCGATAGCAGGATAAACATGCCCACCGGTACCACCAGCCATAATAATAATTGTTTTATTATTTTTTTGTACTTTCATGTTATTTTTTCTGAACTTTTTTATTCTTTAAACGTCGATTATTTGTTTCAAAATCGATACGTAGTAGTAACGCAATTGCAATACACATAATGACCAAACTGCTTCCCCCATAACTCATTAATGGTAATGTTAAGCCCTTGGTTGGTAAAATACCCATATTAACACCGATATTAATGTAAGCTTGTAAACCAATCCAGACTCCAATACCGTAAGCCATATAACCTGCAAAGGGTTCATTATTCTGTTCTGCAACTCTGCCAATTCGAAAAGCACGTAAAATAATTATTGTAAATAATACAATTACACTAACAGCCCCTAATAACCCTAACTCTTCTGCTAACACAGAAAATAAGAAATCAGTATGAGCTTCAGGTAGATAAAATAATTTTTGAACGCTTGCTCCGAGACCAACACCAAACCATTCACCACGCCCAATAGCGATTAATGCCTGGGTTAATTGAAAACCACTATTAAATGGATCGGCCCAGGGATTTAGAAACACGGTTAAACGTTCCATTCTATAAGGTGAAACAATTGCCATTACAGCAAATGCAGCTATGACTGATAAAAGTAGTAACAAATACTGAAATAACTTTACACCACCCAACCACATTAAACACATAGCTGTTGCTAACATTACAACTGAAGCGCCATAATCTGGTTGAAACATTAATAAAGTTACAATCATGATTAAAACTAAAAGTGGCCGGAAAAAACCACTAAATTCACTTCTAACTGAATCCTGATGACGTACTATATATCCGGATAAATAAACAACCAGAAATAATTTTACAATTTCAGACACCTGGATATTCACTGGTCCAAAAGTTAACCATCGAATACTACCATTTACTTCTCTTCCAACACCGGGTAAAAATAACATCAATAATAATAATACTGAACTCACAATCAGAGCTGGACCTGATTTCATCCAGACACTCAATGGAATTTTTAAAACAATTAAGCCAGCAAATATTCCAATTCCGGCAAAAATAGATTGACGCAAAAAATAATAAAATGGTTGTGCGGAAACTTTATCTGCAATTGAAACAGATGTTGATGCAACCATAATCAAACCTAAACATAAAATTGCCAGTGCAGATAATAACAGCACAATATCAACTGCACATTCAACTTGCGATTCTTTTTGATTTAATGAAGAGCTACTAACTCTGTCTAATATATCAATAGCTGTAGTCACAATGTAATTTCCTTAACTATTGAATTAAAACTATCCCCACGCTGCTCAAAATTATCGAACATGTCAAAACTTGCACAACCGGGTGAAAACAAAACAATGTCACCCGGAATTACATTTTTATTTGCAAAACAAATTGTTGTTTTTAAATCAGCTAGTAATTTTCGTGCGATTTTTTTATCCAAAGCTTTATTAATAATCTCGGCATCTTCACCAAATAAAATGATTAATTTTACATTTGAGTTTATTACAGAATTTAATTTTGAAAAATCCTGACCTTTAGATTGACCGCCCATTATTAAAATTATTGAATGCCTTTTAAAGCCGGAAATTGCTGCGATTGTTGCACCGACATTTGTCGCCTTTGAATCGTTAATCCATTTCACATCATTATAATCAATTACCAATTGGCTGCGATGAGGCAAACCTTTGAATTGTGTTAAACCAGATTTAATCTTATCACTATCGATACCAAACAATCGTGAAATCATTAATGCAACCATTGCATTTGATATGTTATGGTCACCAAACACATTCAACTCTGAACAATTTAATAACTTTATTAGTTCACCCGATTTATTAACACATATCCATTTAGAGCCATCTTGCTTTATGATGCCAAATTGATTTTTTATTGGTCGATTTAGTGTAAACCAGTAAACATTTTTTTTATTTTCATACAATTCAGAATATAAACGAATAACACTATCGTCAAAATTTAAAATGAAATTTCCATTCCCTTTTAAAAGTTTTAATTTTGCCTTACAATAATTCTCAAATGAATCATACCGATCCATGTGATCTTCAGATAAATTTAATATAACAGATGTTACAAAATTCATAGATTCGATAGTTTCCAGCTGGAAACTTGAAAGTTCCAGCACAAACAAATCTGTTTCCCGTTGTAACAAGTCAAGTGCCGGAATACCGATATTACCGCCAATTGAAATTTTATTATTCGTATATAAACCAATACTATCCATCATACTGGTTACTGTACTTTTACCGTTAGACCCTGTTATTGCTACTACCGGAGCTTTAACCTCGTTAAGGAACAACTCGATATCCCCTACTACTAGTTTACCGTTTGCTCGTGCATTTTTAATAACTTGCTCATTTTCAGAAATGCCAGGACTTAATATAATGATATCTGCCCAAATAAAGTGTTTTTCAAATAAACCACCTGTTACTATTTCTTTTACCTTATCCTTATACAAATCAAAATTAGGTGGATTTTCTCTACTATCTAATACCCGAAAACTCAATTTCTTTTTAAGTAAGTATTCAATAATTGAGGCACCAGTTTTGCCTAGACCCACTACTAAAATGTTTGAGTTTTCTAAACACAAAGAAGAAGGTATTTTATGTTTCAAATTGATCATAACCTATCTAAGTTTTAATGTTGCCAATCCGAATAAAACCAGAAATATTGTAATTATCCAAAACCGAACTATCACACGCGGCTCAGGCCAACCCTTTAATTCAAAGTGGTGGTGTAATGGCGCCATTCGAAATACACGTTTACCAGTTAGTTTAAATGACGCGACCTGAACAATGACTGAAACTGTTTCAATAACAAAAACTCCACCCATAATCATCAAAACAAATTCCTGACGTACGATGACAGAAATAATTCCCAGAGATGCACCTAATGCTAGCGCACCGACATCACCCATAAATACCTGAGCCGGATATGTGTTAAACCATAAAAAACCTAACCCGGCTCCGACTATTGCACCACAAAAAACCACAAGCTCACCTGCACCGGCGATATACGGAATTGATAAGTAATCTGAAAAAACAGAATTACCGGTTAAATATGCAAAAACTCCCAAGGCACCAGCAACCATTACTGTTGGCAAGATTGCTAAACCGTCAAGGCCGTCTGTAAAATTCACTGCATTACTGGAACCAACTACTACTATATATGTAAAAAAAATATAAAATATACCAATCGATACTGAAAAATTCTTAATCATCGGTAAAATATAATTAGTTTCAACCGGTGATGATGCTGTAAAATAAAGATAGGATGCTGCCCCAAAACCAATAATAGATTGCCAAAAATACTTGGATTTGGCTGACAAGCCTTTAGGATTATTTTCAATTAATTTTTTATAGTCGTCAACGAATCCAACTAAACCAAAAAGCAGCATTACACTCAATGCTAACCATGAATATCGATTGGATAAATCAACCCAGAGTAATGTACTAATTGTAATTGCAATTAAAATTAAGGTACCACCCATCGTTGGTGTACCTGCTTTATCAAGATGAGTCACTGGACCATCATTACGAACTGGTTGACCTATTTTCATAATGCTTAACTTGCGTATCATATAAGGTCCAATTAACAATGATATAATCAATGCTGTCAATGCACCCAGGATGGCACGTAATGTAAGGTAACTAAATACATTAAATCCTGAATGAATGTCTTGAAGATATTCAGTTAAACTTAATAACATTTATTTATTACCTTCATTTAAAATAAGTTTTTTAACCAGTTTTTCCATCTGCATAAAACGTGAACCCTTGATTAACAACGTGCTGTCACTATCAACTTCATCTTTAATACTTGATGACATAGAATCAAATTCACTAAAGCTAATTGCATTCATTCCAAATTTTTTTGAAGACTCACTGGCCAGATCACCAATTGTAAACAATTTATCAATTCCAGCATTTTTCAGTAACTCACCGGATTTCCCATGTAGTTCTACAGCATTGCTGCCTAATTCACCCATATCACCCAGTGCGCAATAATGTTTCCCGGGAAATCCTGTAAGTACATTAATCGCAGCTTTTAATGAGCTGGGATTAGCATTATAGGTATCATCAATAATACGGCATCCATATACACCATTTTTAATCTCTAACCTGCCTGCAATAGAACTCACTTTTCCAAGCCCTTTAGATATAGAATACAAAGGTATATCACAGGCTATTGCTGCTGCTGTTGCTGCCAGTGCATTAGCTACATTATGAATACCAAGTAGTTGTAATTTCACTTCAAACTCTCCTAGCGGTGTTTGTATACGTATTTCATTATTTGGTGATATTTTATCAACAACAGCGTATACATCGGCATTTTCATTATTAACGCCAAATGATATGTTTTTCACACCACATTTTTCTTTCCAATAAGAGAAATAAACATCATTAGCATTTAAAATCGCAACACCCGATTTCGGTAAACCACAAAATATTTCTGATTTTGCTTTTGCAATATTATCTATAGTTCCAAAACCACCTAAATGTGCTTCAGAAATATTGGTTATAACCGCCACATCAGGGATAACCAGATTTGATAGATATTCTATTTCATCAACATGATTTGCACCCATTTCAATAACAGCATATTTATAATCACTGGTTAATTGTAATAATGTTAATGGAACTCCAATTTCATTATTTAAATTTCCAATAGTTGATAAAACATTTCCTTGTTGCGAAAAGATAGAGCTAATTAATTCTTTTACAGTTGTTTTCCCATTGCTTCCAGTAATCGCGACTAATGGATAGCTAAATTCTTTTCGCCAATGATATGCAATATCACCTAAAGCAAGACGAGAATCATCGACTGTTAATGTTGGTATGTTTACTTTTAATTTTTTTTCAGTGACAGCAGCTAGTGCACCTTTTGAAACTGCATTATCGATAAAATCATGTCCATTAAAATTTTCACCTGTTATCGCAACAAAAATATCACCCGGATTCGTTGTTCGCGAATCAATACTTAATCCGTGTAAACTAAAATCGTTATCACTAGACTTAAAATATTTACCCTTTACGCTAGATGAAACTTCGGAAAGTCTCATATCAAATTTCTTATGATTTCCTATCATGTTATTCCTTCTATATTTAATGTTTCTAAAGAAATTTTAACATCATCAAAATAATATTTAATGGTATCGATAATTTGATAACTTTCATGCCCTTTACCTGCAATTAATATTACATCTGACCTAGTTGCTTTTTTGATAGTCGACTGAATAGCTTCTTTCCTGTCCAAAATAATACTTGCAATATTCTTATTTTTAATTCCACTTGCTATTTCATTCGCGATTACCATGGGTTGTTCCATTCGTGGATTGTCATTGGTAATCACAACATAATCTGCAAATGTGGATACTATGTGGCCCATTACTGATCTTTTATCTTTATCGCGATCACCACCACAGCCAAACACACACCATAACTTACCGGTGCAATGCAATCGTAAAGTTTCTAGCACATTTTGTAATGCATCTGGAGTATGCGCATAATCAACTACAACAAGTGGTAATTTATTTGTACCACCAAGACATTGCATTCGACCTTTCACTACCTTAACTCCAGTGATTATTTTTGATAGCTCTTTTAATGATTCCCCCTGGCTTAATAACACACCACAAACAGCAAGTAGGTTACTAATATTAAATTTACCGAGTAATGGAACTTTAACTTTTATACTTTCATTTTTAGTTTTAATATTAATCAAAGTGCTATTGAGTTTAAATTCGATAATTTCAGCGAATACATCTGCGTTTCTATTATCTATGCCATATGTAATTACTTTTACATCACTCGATATTATTTCAAGAATTTTCTCACTAAATATATCATCAACATTAATTACGGCACTTTCTAAAGAATTTAAGCGAAACAAACCTAATTTTGCCTGACCATAATTTTCAAATGTCTGATGATAATCAAGATGGTCGTGTGTTAAATTTGTAAAAACCGCACATTTAATATTTACACCTTCAATTCTCTGTTGTGTTAACGCATGCGAAGACACTTCCATCACAACTTGTTTAATACCTTTACCATACATTTCAGAAAATATTTTTTGATTCTCAACAACGCCTAAGGTAGTATTATTTGTTTCGACTAAGGAATTAATTTCTCCGACACCTATAGTCCCAATAAAACCACATTGTTGTTTTAAATTAATCAAGTTTGCTAATATATAAGCACACGATGTTTTGCCATTAGTACCAGTAATACCCGTAACTTGTATATTCCTTGATGGATCTTTATAAAATACAGTAGCAAGTTTGCTTATATCTCTGTTTGAAAACCGAAATTCAATTTCTGGTATAGATTTATTAATCGCAGTTGAAATCCAATTAATTTCTCCTTTGCTTAGTTCGCTTTGGTTGGTACTGGATTGACGTAAAATTGCAGCAGCACCATTTTTTATTGCATCTGAAATAAATTGTTCACCATGTATTGCCGTACCTTCTCTTGCTATAAATAATGTTCCAGTTGAAACTTGACGACTATCATCCGAAATATTCAATATTTCAATATTTTTTATTTCATTGAAATCAACAGAAATCTCAAATAAATTTAATAGATCAATTAATTTTTGACCAATATTGGTAGAATTAGAAGAAGAAACCATCATTTATGTTCTCCTAATTTTGCAATCTCAAGATTCTTCTTTGAAATATTATCAAGTGGCACATTTAATATGCGAAGTGCACCAGCCATAACCCGTGAAAACACCGGAGCGGCTACTTTACCACCATAATAATCTTCACCGGCAGGTTCATTAATAACCACAGCCATTACAAGTTTTGGATTACTAACAGGTGCTAAACCAACAAATGACGCAATGTAATTATCATCACTATAACCACCAATACTAGCTTTTTTTACTGTTCCAGTTTTACCTGCAACACGATATCCTACTACACTTGCATTAATTCCCGTTCCTTCTTTTGAAACAACTGATTCAAGCATTTTTAAAATTTGTGACACGGTTTTTTTATGGAGAACTTTATTTTTTGCAATAATTTCATTTTCTTTTCGTTTTAGAAATGTCACTGATGGTATTTCACCATTTGATGAAAATACAGTATACGAATGGGCTAATTGCAGCGCAGTTACTGACAAGCCATAACCAAATGAAAGTGTTGCGTTATCAATTTTTTTCCATTTCGAATAATGATTTAACAAACCTGTAGCCTCACCAGGAAATCCACTTTCACTATCAATTCCAAAACCTACTTTTGAAAATACACTCCATAACAATTCAGGTTTTGTTGCTAATGCAAGTTTTGATGCTCCTATATTGCTTGACTTGGTAATTATGGTTGATACTTTTATCAACCCATAATTTCGTACATCACGAACTGTGTTTCCTGCAACCATAAAATATCCAGGGGTAGTATCTATTATGGTGTTTGATGTAAAACGGCCACTTTCAATAGCCGCAGCTATTGTAAAAGCCTTTACTGTAGAACCCGGCTCAAAGACATCTGTAACCGCTCGATTTCGATATCGCCCACTTTTATTTTTAGACCTTTTATTTGGATTAAATGATGGTTGATTTACCATAGCCAAAACTTCACCAGTATTTATATCTAATATAACTGCTGATCCTGATTTTGCTTTATATTTATATACTGCACGTTTTAATTCGCGATAAGCTAAATACTGCAAGCGACCATCAATACTTAACTCGATATCTTTACCTGGAGCAGGTGCTTTAATTAGTTCAATATCTTTTATGATATGTCCTAAACGATCTTTCATTACACGTTTTTTACCTGGAGTTCCTTTTAACCAGGTATCATAAGCAAGTTCGATACCTTCCTGACCCTGATCGTCAACATTCGTAAATCCCAAAACATGTGATGCGACTTCAGACATTGGATAATAACGGCGATACTCACGTTGTAAAAACAAACCTGGAATTTTAAGAGCTAATACTTTTTTGCTCAATTCCGGACTAATTCTTCGTTTGACATAAATAAATTCTTTGTGTAAACGGCTGGTTACAGATTTTTCCAGCTTTTTTATTTTGATATTTAATAAACGAGTTAATTCGATCCACTGAACACGATTTTCATTAAACAGCTTTGGATTTACCCAAACAGAATTAACTGGTGTACTAACAGCAATAGGTTCACCATTTCTGTCTGTAATTTTGCCTCGATGAGCGGATATTGGAAGTACTCTTAAATGACGTGCATTCGCTTGTTTTTGCAAGAAATCTTTGTTTACAAATTGTAAATCAATAATTCTCCATAATAATGTCACAACAGTGAACCCTATTGCCATGTATACAACTGATAATCGCATTACTGATGAAATTTGATGTTTACCTTGTATTTTCATTGGGTATTATCGTTTATGTTTATAAAAATTACATCCTGATAATCAGGAACACTCATTCTAATAGTATTTCGAGCTATTCGTTCAATTCGTCCCTGGGTAGCCCAGGTGCTTTGCTCAAGTTGCAACTGACCCCATTCAACATTCATCCTGTCTCGACTAGCTAGTAACTCATTTAATTCCGAAAATATTTTTCTACTGTTATGTTTTATATAAATAACTGAAATAGATGAAAGAAATATTATTGATGTTAAAAAAACAACAATAAATACATTTTTTTTCACAATTTCTCTGCTACGCGCATTACTGCACTTCGTGACCGAATATTTTTTTCCAACTCCTGTTCATTTGCTTTTATCGCCTTGCCAATAATTTTCAAATTTGGGTTTAATTGGTTTGCGGTAACCGGTAGCCCTTTTGGATAATCATCTCCCTTTGCCTGTTTTTTAAAAAAACGTTTTACTATTCGATCTTCTAATGAATGAAAACTTATAATAACCAAACGTCCTTTTGGTGCTAATACTTCCAATATGCTATCTAATATCAACTCTAAATCACCAAGTTCATTATTAATAAAAATTCTAATTGCCTGGAAACTTCGTGTCGCTGGATCTTTTCCTTTTTCCCATTTTGGGTTTGCCTCTGCAATAATTTTTGATAAGTATGATGTCGTTGTAATTGTTTTTATTTTTCTTGCTGTGACAATCGCTTTTGCAATTCGTTTTGCAAATCGTTCCTCACCAAAATCTTTTAATACTTTAGCAATTTCTACTTCAGATGCTTTATCAATCCATTGTGCTGCACTTAGACCTAATGTCGTATCCATTCTCATATCGAGAAGGCCATCTAACTTAAAACTAAAACCGCGTTCTGCATTATCTAACTGTGGTGATGACACACCTAAATCAAGTAACACACCATTTACTTTACCCATCCAATCATGAGCTTCGACATATTCTTTTAATAATTTAAATGAACCGTGCTTGATTTTAATTCGCGAATCATTTTCATATAACTTTTTTGCAAAATTAATAGCTTCAGGATCTTTATCAATAACCAGTAAATTACCCGGAGAACCTAAACGATTTAAAATCGCAGAGGCATGCCCCCCTCGACCAAAAGTACCATCAATATAATATCCATTTTCCTGAATATTTAGTGCGCTCATACTTTCTTCCAATAGTACTGAATAATGTTCATTATTCTCGTCTTTCATTTTTCATCTTTTATAGCAGCAACTATAACGAAAACGATTCCAGTTCATCTGGTAAATCCATATCATCTTCATCATCTGATTCTTTTAACCAATCATCACGTTTTTCATTCCATTTATCTTCATCCCAAATTTCGAATTTATTGCCCTGCCCAATTAACACAATGCGCTTTTCCAATTCGGCAAATTCGCGTAAAGGAGGAGGTAATAAAAGACGACCACTATTATCAAGATCACAATCGGTTGCATGACCAATTAATAGTCGCTGCATACGTCGTGCTTGTTTATTGAGACTTGGTAATCGAACTAGTTTACGTTCAATCTCTTCCCATTCAGGTAATGGGTAAAGTAATAAGCAATGATCACGATCTACTGTCACGATCAATTTACCATCAGATTGCTCTGATATTTGTTCACGATAACGACTAGGCATCGCCATCCGACCTTTTGCATCCAAATTTAGTGTATTTACACCACGAAACACGTTACATACCTTGCAGCAAATGATTCATTTTGATCCATTTAGCCCCACAATTTCCCACATATGAACACTATAGGTACTGTAAGCAGTTACTGTCAAGTAAAAAAACCCACATATATCTAAAATATGCCTTACATCACAATAACTTAGCGAAAATAGTTAAGGAAATTATCCAACAAACCGAAATTGGAAAATATAAACTAGATATAAAACATTAAGTTAAGAACGGAAGCTAAAGTGATATTTTAGGTATTTTGTACAATAAATACATAATTTTAGAAAAGATAAATATTATGACAAATATTTAAATTTATTATGTAAAAAGTGAGTCGGCCGGTAAGCCGGGTTCTGTCGTGGATAATCATTCATCTAGGATTTGCGTCACCACAAATCTCAAGCGACCTACCCGGGAACCG
>JBGMQW010000015.1:0-30610 GCA_048060815.1 Thiohalomonadales bacterium
GAAGTTATTTCGACATAAATAAGTGTTTTGAGAGTTCTAAATCACCCTTATTTTTTGTTGTTAAGGGGCGGCTCCCTTAAAGCCCTTTAATTCAGCTGAAAAATGCCAATACAATCCAGTGTCAGATTAAAAACAAAGTGAAGATAACCATTTGGCACATAGTGATAAGCTTCCTTATTTCAAATTAAGCTATATTCATCATAATAGTTAGTAGCATGTGAGTCATCATGATTAATTAAATTACGCAACAGATAATCAGCTCAACATGACTCCGTAACACGGTTAATAAGCGTTACATCAACAAAGATATTACGCCAACCCGAGAGAGACAAGGTGCAAGAAATTGGATTTAAAAACACTTGAAGACCGACATGAAGCTAAAAAATCAGAATTATCTGATTTTGAGAGCAATTTAGATAAACTTGTAGCTAAGATAAACGAGCTTGAGAAGATTATAGCGATCTCTCGCAAATCAAGTTTAGAAAAGGTTCTTGAAATAATAAGTTTCGGTTTGATTGGTTACGATAAAAAATACGACAAGCTCTTAAAAAAACATACCAACTCAATAGTTGAATTAAAGGCACGTTGTAAATCTATCGAAGAAAAAATAATTTCCAATAAAAAAGAAGAAAATCAGTTGCAGAGGTCATTTGAAAACAATTTAAATCTGTTTAAGGGTGAGCTAATTAATTTTCAAGGTAAATTGGTAAAACTGTCAGACAATAACTATATTAATGATTACACAAGAGAAAAGTTAAAAATAAAGATTGGACAGATTGTAATTGGTAATGAAAATTATTTATCCCATGAAAATATTAGCTTGTCAATAAAAGAGTTGAAAATATTTTTTCAAGATTCGTATGAATGGGTTCAGATTAAGAATACCGACTTTGTCAAAAATGAAAAAATAAGAGAGAAATCATTTTTTGATTCAATCGAGTCAAACCCTTTAACCGAAAAACAAAAAGATGCTGTTTTAGTGAATGAAAACAACAATCTTATTTTGGCTGGCGCAGGTTCTGGAAAAACCAGTGTAATTGTTGCAAAAGTGGCATATCTCATTAATAAAAAGAAGCTACATCCAAATGAAATACTCATATTAGCTTTTAATAAAAATGCCCAGGAAGAACTATCTAATAGACTAAAAGAAAAAAATTTACATGTAACAGTTAAAACATTCCACTCTTTTGGGTTAAGTGTCATTGCAAAAGCCACAGGTAGAAAACCCGATCTTTGTCCTATGACAGAATCATCTGTCAATATGACCAAATTTGTTGAAGATACAATTCAACATTTAATGGCTTCAGTGAATGTATTTCTTAAAAATTTTTTAGAATTTGTTGCCTATTTCAGTATTCCTTATAAAAGTGAATCAGATTTCAATTGTCGGGGTGAATATTA
Organism: Thiohalomonadales bacterium; assembly: GCA_048060815.1. Taxonomy (GTDB): domain Bacteria; phylum Pseudomonadota; class Gammaproteobacteria; order UBA6429; family Thiohalophilaceae; genus CAYQUC01. The sequence continues at coordinate 1,402 of JBGMQW010000015.1, forward strand.
TGATTATCAAAAAAATTATGATATGACGACATTAATGCATGAGGTCGAAATTAAAGGTGGGCTTCAAGGTCGAGAAAATTTAACCACATTAAAGGAGGAAACAGTTAAAAGCCATCAAGAACTTGTTATTGCAAATTTTTTAACATTACATGGCATTAAATATCGTTATGAAGAACCATATAGACATGAAACATATACCGTTGAAAAAAGGCAGTATAAGCCTGATTTTTATTTACCTGATGATGATATTTATATAGAGCATTTTGGTATCGATAGAAACAATGCTACAGCACCTTATATCGATCAAAAAGAATATTTAGCTGGTATGGAATGGAAAATAGCGACACATGAGAAGTATGGAAGTACTTTAATACAGACATTCAGTTACGAATTCACAGATAATAAACTACTTAAATTGTTAAAAGAAAAATTGTTAAAGAATAATGTGGTTTGTAGAAAACTTGAAACTGCTGAAATATCAGAACTGTTAAAGCAATCTGATGAAGATAACAAGTTTACAAAATTGTTTACATCTTTTTTAACAAACTACAAATCAAATATGTATTCACTAGATGAGATAAAACAAAAGTCTATAGGAATAGACAGAACAACTTTATTTCTAAAATTGTTTGAGTATATATTTAATAAATACGAGGAGTTTCAAGAAACAAATAATTGTATTGATTTTGATGATATGATCGTTAAAGCGTTAAATGCTGTTGATGAAAACAGATATAAGCATGGTTTTAAACATATTTTCATAGATGAGTTTCAAGATATATCTACCACACGAGCTAATTTAATTAAAAAGTTACTTTCAGTTAATAATGTATCCTTAACCGCAGTTGGTGATGATTGGCAATCCATTAGTAGGTTTGCTGGTAGCAACATTAAGATTATTCGAAATTTTGAAGAAATATATGGGGTATCGAAAACCATAACGTTAGATTATACATTTAGATGTGATGATAAAGTCTCAAAAATAGCTTCAGATTTTATCCAAAAAAATCATAATCAAAGCAAAAAATCTATTAGCACTATAAAAACTCAAGAAAAAAATAAATTTAGTATCCTTTTATTTTGGAGTACAGGGGATACTAAAGCTGATTTGGAGAATATAGTTAACCTTATTGTACGGAAAGAAGGCTCTAATAGAAAAGAAGTGCTAGTTCTTGCCAGATATAATTTCTTGCTAACACCTGAGTTGAAAAGCATTCGTCATAAATACAAGACTTTAGATATTAATTTTTCTACAATTCATAGTTCAAAAGGAAACGAAGCTGACTATGTGGTAGTTATAAATAATGATAAAGGGAAATTTGGATTTCCCTCAAAAATCGAAGATGATCCTATATTAAATTTAGTAATCCCGGAAGAAGATGATTACGAAGATGCAGAAGAACGGCGATTATTTTATGTCGCACTTACTAGGACGAAATCAACAGTATTCTTATTAAGTGATAGATATAATCAATCCAGTTTTATTGATGAAATCGTAAGTAATTATAAGGACGATATCTATCTTATCAATGATCCAAAAATTAAGTTATTAAATTGCCCAGAATGTAAAACGGGTACTTTGCGTAAAAGAGTCAAATCTAGCGATAAGACTAAATATTTTTATGGTTGTAGTAATTTTCCTAGATGTGAATATACAGAAAATGTACATTATTGTCCTGAATGCATGGAAGAAATGCTCAAGGTTGAAAAGAAGAAAATTGCAAGATGCTCAAGTGACAAGTGTGATTTCGAAACAAAACTGTGCATTGAATGCAATGGTTATATGATTGAAAGACAAAGTAAATATGGAAAGTTTTTGGGGTGTACTAATTATCCAAAATGTAATCATACTTCAAATATAGTTGATAAATGTGTCCTTAATTTTGAAAATCTATTTTAACGTTATGTACTAATAATTAAAAGTGAGAGTGATTTTGAATACATTAACAGATATAAATTGGGAGCAACTAATTTCAAATATTAAGTCATGCCACTTATGTGACGGACTTAATTGTAAAGAATCTGGAACCTTGAATGCACCAGGTTACGGTAATATAAAATCAAATGTAGTCCTTATTGGCCAGTCACTTTGTGGTAAGCCCTGTATTGACGCACAAATACCTTTTACTGGTGGTTCGGGTAAATTGCTCGATCAAGCATTTCAACAAGTAAATATAGATAAAAAAGATATTTATATAACAAATTTTGTTAAATGTCATCCCCCAGAAAATCGAAAATCAAAGGAGCATGAAATTATTAACTGCACACCTTACCTCAAGCAAGAACTTGAATGGATCTCACCAGAGCATATAATTTGTTTAGGTAAAGATGCATGGGGGAATTTTGATAAAACAATTAAATCACCTTGTGTAAGAGAAGTTGAAATGAATAATAAAATGACAAAATTTCATTATGTATATCATCCATCCTATATAAGAAGAATGAAAAAAATAGAACAGGAATCCTATATTACAATGATTTCAGAAATAATTCGAGAATCCTATGCATAATAAAATGTCGCAAAATTTGCGAAACTAGATCAGGCTGGTGCTGTGGGAACAACAATGAAGATGGATATCCTTGCTGTACTTAACTGGTTAAAATTTTAGTACTTATTAAAAAAACATATTAGAGCAGTAAATAAAATTCCCTGAGTGAATATATGATGATTTAGTCAATAAACCAGTACGTTATATAACAATATATTCCGTCTATTTCAATAAATTTATTAAGGATATATGAATGGTATTTTGTTTCAATGTGTAACAATATCTTTACATGATGTAAGATATATTTTACATTGTGTAAAATATAGTTAACTTTGTAAGATTGAGAATACATAAAAGGAGCTGGAGATGTCTTATCAAGAAAAAAATATACTTGTATCTTTAATAAGCACCATACTGGTTTTTGGGTATTATTTGATGGAGCTAATATCGTTGGGGCAGCAAGATACATTAAACTCAACTGCCGTAGTCGATTTAATGGTGACTATTATCATCGCTATGATTCTGGTGAATATAGTGACGCATGTTGTCTTTAATATCATTAATAAAATGACTACAGAAGAACAAGAGCCTGGTTTTGCCGATGAGCTGGATAAATTAATCGAATTAAAAGCAACCCGAAATTCTCATTACGCGTTCATGATTGGATTTATGCTTACAATCCTGGCTTCGTTAGTTATTGAAATTTCATTATTAGTTTTATTCATTCTGGTTTTCCTCTATTTAATTAGTTCGTGCATTATTGGCGAAATTTCAAAACTCTATCTTTATCGAAAAGGAATTTGATATGGGTAAATGTCTTGTCAGTAATACTATTCGGACATTGCGTTTTCATAATGATGAAATGACCCAGCAGCAATTGTCAGACAAGGTGGGTGTGACCAGACAAACAATTGTGGCAATCGAAAATGGCAAGTATTCACCATCTCTAGAGTTAGCGTTTCGTATCGCTTTGGTATTTGATAGTTCATTGATCGAAGTATTCACCTATCACCCTGAAGCAGTAGAAACTTAATATTAAGATTACCGAAAAAAATTAAATGGAGTTTACTATGAACAATATAATTAATTTTGGTGAAAATGTTGAAGGCTATAACATTCCGGTTTTAAATGAACGTGAAATTAGAGCTGCAGCCGGTATATTATTTTTAATGATGTTGATATCCATAATGACAATTATATTCACTGGAGATTTTTTATTATTTAAATATTCAGTGACGATATTTTTAACTGATATATTAATACGCGTTTTTATAAATCCAAAATATTCTCCTACTTTAATAATTGGGCGTTTTATTGTAAGAAATCAAGTTCCGGAATACGTTGGCGCAGAGCAGAAAAAATTCGCCTGGTTTATAGGTGTAGTGATGGGGTCAATAATTTTTGTACTTAATGTTGTTATCAATTCATATAGTCCAATAACCGGAATATTGTGTCTAATTTGCTTAATATTTTTATTTTTTGAAACCGCCTTTGGTATTTGCCTGGGATGTAAATTTTATTCGTTATTTCATAAAGACAAAGTGCAGTATTGCCCTGGTGAAGTATGTGCTCCAGCAGCCAAACAAAACATTCAAAAAATATCCATGACTCAAACTACTATTGTAATTGGATTTATCGCATATATTTTTCTTACTATGATATTGTTTAATGATTATTTTAACGAAAAACCATATGACATGTTAGGGATTGATAGTTCAAGGCAATGATACAATTTCGCATAATATTTATCTAAATAGTATATTTAGTAATCGAGTTCAGCTGAAATGATAGTTATTTCTTGAATCAGGTTCTATAAGCTTCTAATATTTAATAGTTATCTTTGAACTATGAATTTAAGATTATTAAGGAAACTGATAAATTATTATGATAATTACAAACATCGAAATCGTACCGGGTAAGCGTATTTCTAAACATCTTGGTTTAGTGCAGGGAAGTTCAGTTCGTGCCAAGCATGTTGGGCGGGACATTATGGCGAGTTTAAAAAATATCTTTGGTGGTGAGCTAAAGGGCTACACTGAGTTATTACAAGAGTCTCGGGATGAAGCTGTAAACAGGATGATGGAGCAGGCCAAATCAGTGGGTGCAAATGCTGTTTTGAATGTCCGATTTTCCACATCGAGTATTGCTGCTGGTGCTGCGGAGTTATTTTCCTATGGCACGGCAGTCGTATTGGAGGATCGTTGATGGCTGATCTTATTGTTTTTTTAGTATTGTTGGCGATGGGTTATGGTTTTGGCCGTTATGCCGAGTTAAAGCATTATAAATCGATTATAAAGCGTGAGAAGATCTATAATTCATTACCGGCTATTGCCATTAAAACACCACCAATATTAAATGTACCAACCGAGAGCCAGTTAGTAACGGGTAATGTGGTTATTTCTGTGGATTACTTTAAACGCTTTATTTCAGTGCTTCGGAATCTGGTTGGTGGTCGAATTACCTCGTATGAAACATTACTCGATCGCGCTCGCCGAGAGGCGATTTTACGCATGAAAGAGCAGGCAAAAGCAATGCAGGCTAAATATATTTTTAATATTAAACTCGAAACTGCCAGTATATACAAAGGCAGACGGCAACAAATTGGCTCAGTAGAAGTACTTGCGTACGGTACTGCAATTATTCCATTAAATAACGGAGAATAGAAAACTGGAATATTCAAATCCTGAAATTCCAGAGGGCATCAACACCAGTAAGTCGCATCCGCTTAAGGAATTTTTCTGGTTGACCGCCGGTGTGGCAGCAGTATTCGTAACTCTCATTGTAATACTGATTCTATTTTCTGATTTAGTAACATCTTACATTCCATTTAGTGTTGAGAAAAAATTCGCTCCTGATATTCTGCGCGAGAGTAGCACTAAAGGTCCGTTACCGGATTATTTGAATAAACTTACCGCGAAGATTGTAGCTGCCGAAGAACTACCCACTGAAATGACAATTACAGTTCATTATTTAGATGATGATACTGTCAATGCATTTGCAACCATTGGTGGGCATGTTTTTGTGTTTCGAGGATTACTGGAAAAATTACCCAACGAAAATGCTCTCGCAATGTTACTGGCGCATGAGATAGCTCATATAAAACATCGTCATCCCATTCGGAGCTTGGGTCGGGGCGTTATAATCAGTCTTGCTTTATCATTATTAGGTTCAGAATCGAGTGAGTCCATTAATGCCGGTTTTCTGGGTGAGGCCGGCTTTCTTACAATAATGAAATACAGTCGGGATATGGAAACGGAAGCTGATAAAACTGCTATTGCGGCATTATTGGTAAATTACGGTCACTTGGCAGGTGCTGCAGATTTGTTTAAAACCTTAAAAATACAGGACGATGATTTGGAAATGCCAGAATTTTTTAGCACACATCCCTTGAGTGAAGAACGACTTGCAAGCATTGATGATTATATGCAAACTATCGCTGTAGAGAACAAAGGCAGTAACAAGATTACACTCTTACCTAAATTATTTAAAACCTGGCTCAAGAACGATTCCGAATAATATAAATTACAAGTGGGGAATATATAAAATGAGTAATGATGATATTGATTATGGTCCACTGACTGATCTTATTGGAATCTGGAATGGTGATAAGGGGAAAGATGTTGCGCCTGATCCCGATGGTATTGAAAATAATCCTTATTACGAAACAATTACTTTTTCAGCAATTGGCGATGTAACGAATGCGGAATCTCAGTGTCTGGCTGCAATTCATTACCGTCAGGTAGTAACGCGACAATCTGATGATAAGGTTTTTCATGATGAAACCGGTTACTGGATGTGGGATGCGGCAAATAATGTGATCATGCAGAGTCTTACAATTCCTCGTGCGGTCAGCGTTATTGCCGGTGGTACCCATAATGGTAATAAAAATGCTGATGGTGCAACAATGCTTGAAGTATCGGCAAAGATTGATGACCCGAATTGGACAATTATTCAATCACCCTTTATGGCGGAAAATGCCAGAACAACCGGATTTGTTCATGAAATCACAGTTGCTAATGATAAATTATCTTATTCAGAAACGACAACGGTGGACATCTACGGAAAAGTATTTGAACACACTGATCAAAATACATTACTAAAACAATAGGAGACAGTACAAAATGTCTAACCCCGTTATAGCGGACAATAAACCGGTTAAAGTTAGTCTATCGAAAGGACAGGAATATCATTTTTGTACTTGTGGCAAATCGAAAAGCCAGCCATTTTGTGATGGGTCGCATGTGGGTACTGCGTTTACTCCTAAAGTTATTGTATCGGACGAAGATGGTGATGCATATTTATGTGCCTGTAAACATACGGGAAATATTCCTTTTTGTGATGGATCCCATAAACAGTTTACGGCTGAACAAGTTGGTAAGGAAGGTCCGGGGATAGCTGAAAAGACTCCTGATTTACCTGTGGCAGTTATAACACCTGAAGAGCCAACAATTACCTTTATTCATCAACTTGCCAAAGAAGGGCTATCGAAATTAGGACATCATGGTCAAATGACATCAATGGGTGTGCCGCGACATCAGTTACCGCATTGGGATGATATTCAAATAATGGCAGCACAGATGGCAACAAAACCGTTGATGGAAGATCGCAGTGTTACCACCGAACTGATTATTGGTCCTGAAGCTAAAAAGCCGCTGACATTAAAAATTCCGTTATTTGTTTCCGATATGAGTTTTGGGGCTTTATCTGAAGAAGCAAAACTGTCATTGGCGAAGGGTGCAGAATTATCCGGCACTGGGATATGTTCGGGTGAAGGTGGTATGTTACCTGAAGAGCGACAGGCCAATAGTCGCTATTTTTATGAGTTTGCCAGTGCAGAGTTTGGTTATAAAGAATCACTTTTAAAAAATGTACAGGCATTTCATTTTAAAGGTGGGCAAGGTGCAAAAACAGGCACCGGTGGACATCTTCCTGGCAATAAAAATAAAGGTAAGATATCTCAGGTACGCGATATACCGGAAGGCCAGCCTGCAATATCACCTCCTACATTTAAAGATCTATCAACTGTAAATGATTTTAAAAAATTTGCCGATAATGTCCGAGATATTACCGGTGGTATACCGATTGGTTTTAAACTCAGTGCTAATCATATAGAAAAAGACATTCAGTTTGCACTCGATGCAAGTGCAGATTATATCATTCTCGATGGTCGAGGTGGTGGGACAGGTGCCGCACCGGAAATGTTTCGAGATCACATTAGTGTCCCAACGATACCGGCATTGGCGCGAGCGCGTCGTTATCTTGATGAGCAAGGTGCAAGTGGCCGCGTTACATTGATTATAACGGGTGGTTTACGTGTGCCAATTGATTTTGTTAAAGCTCTAGCATTAGGAGCAGATGGCATCGCACTGTCAAATAGTGCAATGCAGGCAATTGGTTGTGTTGCTGCGCGAATGTGTAATAGTAATAACTGTCCTGCAGGAATTGCTACCCAGAAAGAAGAACTTCGTCAAAGACTTGATATTGAAAAATCGGCCAAACAATTACAAAATTTCTTTGAGTCTTCAGTAGAATTAATGCAAGTCATGGCCAGAGCGTGTGGGCATGATAATTTTAACAAGTTTACTAAAAATGATTTGGCTACCTGGCATCGCAATATGGCATTATTGTCGGGTATTCGATATTCTGGTTTTCAATCTATTTAGTGCTACTTTTTTCACTGAATAAATTAAATAAGTTGAAATCGTTCTTATAGGGAACTAGCTTCGAGTCGGGAATTTTCTTGTTTAGCATTGCTTGGTAATGCCTCATTTGATGATTTAAAATATTATCTTCATTTAGCATTTCTTGCGTAAATCGGGTTGCACGTAACATACTGCTTAAACCTTCAAGCACAGAATATCGGCTTCCGGGTAATAGTAAAATTTCTTTACCTTGATGCCAATAAATATCAAGATCATTAATATCCATAGGGTCGATAAGCGGAACCAGTGGAATGAGATCTTTTGGTGTTACCACTCGAGTAATATTCAGATGTTGAAATTTATAAGCTCCAGCAAGGTTAGTTATTTTGGGTTGCCCAAATGTAACTATTTCTCCGATTTTAACCTTGTCTTTATCAAGAGCCATCGCCAGAATTAATGCGACGGCACCACCCATGCTATGGCCAGTGGCATTAATAGTATAATCCTTTTTGATATAGTCTTTTAATTCAGAATAAATGGCTTGCGCTATTAGTAAATATCCTTGATGTAGGTATATCCCGGTGTGATTATCGAATGTTAATTTTACCGATAAATTTGCCATTGTATTCTCAATATTTGAGGTACCCCGTATTGCAATACTTTGGTTTCTGGTTTTATCGTTGGTAATTAGAAAGTAGGATATTCCAAGTTCATCTATGGCGTTATAGTGAGTAAGTGAGTAATTATTTAAGAATTTTGTTTTTTTTAAATTGCTTGATGTCTTATACGCAGCGCTGGCGAGATTCGCATAATCTTTTATAAGCTTAAAATTGACAGGATTTTTATCCAGGTCGTGTTTTGCATAACTAACATCTGGAATAAAACCAATTGAGAAAACTATTATAATATGAAAAAAAATTGAGATTTTATGGATATTCATACAGGGAGACTAACCGTTCCTAAGTAAGCGTTCAAGTACCAAATACTCATTGTCTTGATTCGAAAATGTAACTATGTCACAAAAATTACCGGCATTAGTTGTCATGACAAATTTCTTTTACAAACAATACTAAATGAATAACAGTTTAAATTATTTAATTCGAATTTCAGGAGTAAATAAAATGATATTTTACAAAAGAAGAAGAATGTATAAATATAATTTACATTCTGATTTTGTATATGAAACTGGAATTCATGTTGAGCAACCAAAAAATTCAGGTTTAATAGCAATTGAGAACATGGGTAAGTTAACGATAAATCGGGGTTATTCCTGGGATGGTCCGAGTGGCCCGAGCATTGATACTAAAAATTTCATGCAGGGTTCTCTGGTTCACGATGCTTTGTATCAATTATTGCGAGAAGGTATATTACCACCACATGCCAGAGTAAGAGCTGATGAAATATTGCGTGATATCTGCTTAGCTGATGGAATGTCAAAATTTAGAGCATGGTATGTGCATCTGGCAGTTCGGATTTTTGCTGCAGCGGCTGCAAAATCAGATTTACTTGAAGCGCCATCTATTAAAAATGAAGATGGATTATTTGTTAATCGAATTTAAGTGTACAGTGTAAGCCCTGAATTAGTTTCCGCAGAATCTAACCGCCGTATTTAATATTATTCAGACTTATGAATTGGTACTGAAGTTGGCTTTAAATAGAGAAAGAGAGGTTGGACTAATTCTTAATAGCTAAATGAGCACTAGTAAGAATTAGTCCATAGTTGGTTTATGGTTATTCATCGTTTGATGCTTGTGCCAAAATTTCAACAGCTTCTTCCAGACTAATTTCTTCTACTTCATATGTTGGTAGTTCTTCATCCATCTTATTGCTCCCCATTTTAATTAAGGTATTAAGATTGTTTTAATATTAGACAATTAAAAGGCTTAATTCAAGTACTTTATCATGAAAGTAGCGTAACCCATTGATTTATTATCTAAAGAGTTAATTTGCAGTGTTAATTTACAGGTTTTGGTATAAAAAAGTGGTGCTTAATAGACTGAGAGAATTGTTAATATCGTAAACATTGAGGTAATTAACGTTGTTGTGAGTGACAAAAGTAAGTAATTACTATCACGTTACTAAATGATGGTGGTAATTTAGGCAAGTTCTGACATTTTGTAGTTATTTAAGAGCTGTATTTTAGTTTAAATGAAATATTCACCAGACCATTTATTATGGCAATAATCGAATTGTACTCTTGATGGGTGCATATTTCTTGCCGCTCTTGAAGTGAGTATCTTACTAGTTGGTAGCTGCCCTGACAAAATATCAGTGTTACACATCGAAGATTGAACAACTCTAAAAGTAATGGCAAGATTCTTATTTATTGTTGTACTGTTAAGATCTGAATTTTCGTGAAAAAAAACACGTTTTACAACCAGGCAGGCAAAAGAGAGTTGTAACTCAATTACAAGACCTTGCTGTATTTTGAGAAGTTTATTATTAGCGCGTTCAGTCCACTTAATGAGTAGATTATTACCGTTTAGCGTTATTGTCGCAGTGTTTTTGTATGGATTTAACAAGCGGCTTAAAAGCTGCGTTGATTTTATTTTCGAAAAAAAATTGTTGTTTATGGTCATAGCTAACTAAATTACTTACATTGAGTATTGATTAATTCAAATTATAAGACAGTCATTTGATCGTTTTGTTCAGTTAAGCGTAACGCTATTTATAATATTAATGTCTATACTTTTATAATAAAATTAAAATTCTGGAAATATAAATACATTTTTATTCCATATGAAAGTAAAAGTTGATAGCTGTGATATTAAAATGGCAATGTACATTGCAGAACTGGACAAACCCTGGATTGAGTCACCTTTTCTGTTTCAAGGATTTCCTGTTAACACTGATGAAGAAATTGAACAATTGCGTGAACTCTGTGACTATGTTTACGTTGATACCGAACGAACGCCTTTTGATGTCCGTCCAAGTTTGAATGTCTTAAATAAAATAGCTTCAAAACAACCCAACATACCGATTGAAAGTGAAAAATCAGATAATGAAGAGTTTAGTAATTATAAAAAACAACTGATATACGCGAAAAAATTACGCGATAAAACTCGTGATTATATTGATCATGTTCTTGATGATGTGAGGATGGGTAAAAGTGTTAATACTAAAGATGCCAGAATCATAGTTACAAATCTGGTCGATAGCATTGTATCGAGTCCTGATGCCTCAATGTGGTTAACACATTTAAAAAAACGCGATGAATATACAGCTATACATAGTGTTAATGTCTGCATCTTAACAATAACTTTTGGCAGGGCAATTGGTGTTGATAAAAAAGATCTAATCAACCTCGGTTTAGGTGCATTGCTCCACGACATTGGTAAAATGAAAACGCCATTAGAGATATTAAATAAAGAAGGAAAGTTAACAAAGGATGAATTTACTATAATGATGCGACATCCCTATGAGGGATATTCAGTATTAAAGGAAGATAAAAATATGTCTCCAGAATCACTTGAAATTATTTTAAGTCATCACGAGAGACTGGATGGCTCAGGGTATCCAGGTAACATTACAGAAGTTAAAATAACATATTTTACAAGAATTGTGTCTATAGTCGATGTCTATGATGCAATAACGAGTGATCGTGTTTATCATGATGGTATTAGCCCTCATGATGCGTTGAATAAATTATTTCAATGGATGCCAGGGAAATACGATAAGGAATTAATGGAAAAATTTATTAAAACCATTGGCATTTACCCGATTGGCAGTATCGTTGAATTGAAAAGCGGTCATGTTGGTATGGTTGCAAAATTTGATGAAAAAAATAAATTACGACCCGTTATCATGTTGTTATTGGATAAAAATAAAAAATCCTATTCACAGCGAAAAATGATAAATACATCTAATCCTATGTGGCGTAAAAAAAATTATAGTGTTGAAATTAAGCGTATAGTTGAAGCAAAAGAATATGGTATAAATGTTAATGCAATTTTATTGGGTGAGTCAAAATCAGATATTTAAAAATATATGAATTACTTATTCTTTGCGTTTTTCTTCAAAAGTAGTGATGTTCGTTTTATCATCCATATGGATTTGACCTTCATGTCTTGCTCCACGTTCTATAGCAATTTTGGGGCTAGTTAAATTGCCAACAATATTGGCATTTTTCTGAATTTCAATTTTATTAATTGCTGTAATATTTCCTTCAACCTGACCATCGATCACAATCGAATATGCTGACATATCGCCTATCCACTTTCCTTTGGATTTTATTACAATTATCCCTTCCACATCACTGTTACCGATAACAGTACCACGAATAACAACATTATCTGCTGTTGACAGATTGCCAGTAAATATGGACTTTTCACCAACGGATGATGTAAATCGAATAATATCATCAAGAGTTCTTCTGTTTTTTAAAAGATTCATTAATGTAACTATAGATAATATATTGGTAATTTAAAGTCCTTATTGATGACAATTAAAATGATTCGAGCTTAATAAATAGTTCGTTATTTGATATAATGTCATAATTAATTGCACTAACAGAAATTGACTATGTTACTTGTTGTCTCACCCGCTAAAAAATTAGATTATGAATCTCATGATAAAACCAGTATTCACACAATACCGGATTATTTAAAAGACTCGAGCCAGTTAATTAAACGGTTACGTGATTTTTCTACTCTGGATATTTCAGAATTAATGGATGTTAGCACTAAAATTGCAACATTAAATTTTGATCGTTATGCAAAGTGGACTCCTAATTTCACACTCAAAAACTCAAAACAATCAATTCTTGCTTTTAAAGGCGATGTGTATACGGGTATGGATGCTTTAAGTTTTAATAATGCTGATTTTAAATTTGCACAAAAACATCTACGTATTCTCTCGGGTTTGTATGGTCTTTTGCGTCCGTTAGATCTCATGAAAGCATATAGACTGGAAATGGGGAGTAAGTTATCCACTACCCGTGGTAAAAACCTCTATGAATTTTGGGATACAACTATTACCGATGGACTAAATGAACAACTTAAAAAGATAAAATCAGATGTACTTATTAATTTGGCATCAAATGAGTATTTCAAGTCTGTAAAGAAGCCACACCTCAATGCCAATATAATTACTCCAATGTTCAAGGATTATAAAAATGGTGATTATAAAATGATAGGTATTTATGCAAAAAAAGCCCGTGGTTTATTAAGCCGATATATTATTAAAAATAAAATTAGCAATCCGGAAGATATTAAAAATTTTACTTTAGAGGGCTATAAGTTTAATAAAAAATTATCCAAAGATTACAACTGGGTATTTACTCGAAAATTAATGTAATAGGAGTTTTGTATGTTTGAAGGAATGAACAAAAAAAATAGTATTAGTAGTATTTTACTCTTAAGTTTAGTGTTGTTGGTGTCGTGTGGCGAACCTAAAATTGATGCCTCTTCTAATAAAGCCATTAAGGCATCAATTGAAAAAATAAGAGAGTCGTTGCCAATTGAAAAAATAGCATTATTTAATTCTTCTTTACGGATGCTAACAATTGAATATTCTAAACTTCATAAAAGTGCAAACTCCAATAATAAATTAATAGAGATTATTAATGGTAAGACAGGGTTAGAAATTATTGCAGAGGCAGATAAATTAAGAAATTCACCCCCTTAATAACCCTGGCAGTTTGTTAACCACCAGTATAATCATCATCTTCTTCAGGTTGTGGTGAATTCTTATCTTTTGCTTTTTCATCTTCGACATTACCGTAATCATCATAGGTTGTAATAAATCCTAGGATGGTGTCATCGAGCAAAAACGTATTTTCATAAGCTTCTTCAGTGGTATCTGTAGTAACCTCTGTATTATCAGAATTTGTTAACTTGTTGTTTTGACTTTTACGGTTTTTCTTGATTTTAGTATCTTTTACTGTAAATGCGCCAACAATTTTATTAATAGGTTGTTTCTTTTTAACTTTAGCAACTGCAATTGGTTTTGTTTGTTTTACCTTTTTACTCTTGGGTGCTTTTTTATTAATTATCACAGGAGCAACAGAACTTGTCGTTACTGCGGGTTTATTGACTAGTGCGATAACGGGTTTTTTAGGTTCACTGGTTTTAATTTTTAAAGGCTCGTTAATTTTTTTGGTGGCAATAACGTTTGGTGTAGCAATTGATTTTTGAGGTACCATTGCTTGTTGGATGACTGGTGGCTTATTTAATATTTTAATTTTTTCAGTGCCTTGTGGTAATGTTGAATCTGCATAGTAGTTGCCATTCGCGTTACGACTACGTTCTAACAGGCGACTGTAGACATGGGATGCTTTTATTGAAGCAAAAACATTATCTTCCAGGAAAGTGATTTCATTATTAATATTATCAATTTCAGTATTTAAACTTTGTACAATTGAATCTAATTTCAATACGTTTGTTAATGTAATTTCTTCATTAGGAAATATTTCTTCAGTTTTTGTTTCACGGATTAGACCTTGTTCATTTACTTTACTATTGGCATCAATTTCTTTCTCTAATTCTGTGTGAGCGATGGTTTCAATGCCAATAAAGTTTAAATATTTCTTAGTGGTAAACCACATTTCATTAATTTGTAGTACCAGATTATTTATTCTATTGACGTTTCTTAACTCATTTTCCTCAGAGAGGATCGATAACATATTGATACGACGTGTAACGACCATTAATCTGGTGGATATTCCACGCAATTCATCAGCATATTTCTTCAGAATAGGATAAATCGTAGAGTTTTGATCTTGAAGCGCATATTTGAGTATTGGCGAAATATTAAGTGATACCACTAATACTGCAATAGCTAATGAAGCAGCTAATAGAATTTTTATTGAGAATAAATTATTTAATCTAAAGTTACTGGTTATTTTAGAAATTGTGCTTTCTAAATTTTCCTTATCATGTTGTTCATTTGTGAAACTCTTGTTGTCGTGTGAAGGCTGAGTTTCTTCATCTGATTGACTATAATATTTGAAACTTTGCTTTTGTTTCGTTCTTTTAGTCATCCGACTTTTACGCTGTCGTTTATCTCGTCGTGCATTTTTAACTTTTCGTTCAATTTTCATTTTTCTGGACTTTTTTAGTAGCGCATAAATGTTTAGGAGAAAAATATTTTCGAAATGACAGGTGAAATATTATCGCCTTCCTTGTGCATGGATAATAATGTTGTGAATCTTGTTAATTGTTCACATTAGTTATTGTTAATATAATTATTTGGTTTAAAAATCAAAGAACTCATCCATTGTTCGTTACTGTGATTTTATTTGATCGTGGTTATATGTTCAATCATTAATAGATAAACTTTATGAATATTATATTTTTTTAATGACTCATTCCCATTAGATAAATAGGGTTAGTTCAGGTTGAATTGCATGGTTGATGATGGGTGGTTATATTTTAATCAAAAGCATATTCTTCAGTGTAAAAAGACATGGTTGTTAGTGCTAACACTATGTAATCAACAGGAGTTGTCTACAATTGATCTTAGCTATTTACTATTACTGTTATCAACAATTTGAGGATGCAGATGGCTATGGATAGATCGGTATGATTCAGTCACCTTGTGTTCGCAACTGTTGTCTAAATGAGGCGGATTATTGTCTGGGCTGTTTTCGTTCACTCGAAGAAATATGTAATTGGAATTCCTATAGTGAGGAAGCAAAAAAAATGATTATTGTTGTGTGTGAAAAACGACGTAAACAGGAATTGAATTTTTGGCAGAAAATATAAAATAGTTAAAACGAGTAATGGCTTCTCGCTTAATAAAAATTAACTTAACTCAATGGCGTTAATCGTCCTAAATATACTATATATAATGAAAGAGTAAATACGTGTACTCATATAAAAATCAAAAATGCGTATAAATCTATGATAATGCAGGGTTTTAAACTTAAGAACTAAAATGCTAGGCCGACAAATAGTGTGTATATTGATACCGATTAATCCATTTATTAATTTGTGGGAAATAGATGAGCAATGCCATTGGTTTGCAAATTCCGGACAGGGAAAAAGCAACTAAAAATTCATTTGATACACGACCCAAAAATGTTGAGTCATGGGTTGATGCCTTGCCGCGAGCGAGTGTTGGCCGCTGTGCTGAATTAATTTTTAACTTACTGACCGAGGTCAATGCCTTAGATGTTCGTTATAAAGACCGAGTGTATTTATTAGAATCACTTCGCGATCCAGTTCAATATGTTTCACAGGCAATGCAAAAACATTTTATTGGTGCCAGATTTCCATTACCGAAAAAAAGCCAAAATATTGCCCATGCGACTCGAAAAATTTATAATCTAATGGCAATCGGCTATAAAATTGCAATTGAAGATCAAATCAAATCAACACTATTTTTAAAAGATAAGAGCTTGTTATCCACCAATATTCACCGTTCGATGAGTTATCTAAGTCGAGTATTGCTAACAACCTATCAAGTTTATGCACCATTACCGCGTAATATATGGTTGGATTTAAATAAACTCTATGGTTATGCAGAGCAGGAGAAATTACACCGTAATCAAATATCCGATGTTCAGCATCAATACATTAAAAAAACCAGCGTCGCAGGGGAGTACTTACGTATTTTATTGCTATCACTCGCTGCTCCTAATCGTTTGCATCATGGTGAGGTGGATCATGTCTATGTTAATTTAGAACGGTGGATGAGATTTACCAAGTTAAGTAAAATTATTGAAAACGATGATGTGTCATATGATTTTGTCGTGAATTGTAGCAGTGATAAGCCTCCTTGCCATTTTTCATTAAATAAAGAAGTAAATTCAAAATGTGTCCGTGTATTTAATACTGATGTTCTAACTCAGGAATTATATGATGAATTGCAATTAAGTGAAGAAATTGTATCGAAAACCCTGGTTACCATTAAAATGCCAACAGCAAAATTATCTCATGACTTACTACGACGCTTAATCGTATCGTGGGGATCCATTCAGGAGCGAAAATTTGGGCGAGTTGAAAGTAATGCTACAGTCAGTGTTTCAATTGGTTTAAGTGCTGTACATCAAATCATCACATTAGATTACAAGAATAACCTGCCAGTCGATATTCTAAATTTGGATGAGGCGAGCGTGGAACATGATTTGGCTAGCCAAAGTAATTTTGCTGGAAAAGACGTTATAGATGTAAAAGACACAGGCCGAGATATTTGGGATTCGGTTTATGAGAAACATGCAATTGAATATAAGGAAACCAAATCTAATAAAACTGAGAATAAAGTGACTACCTATGAGCAATCTCAAGATTGGTTAATATCAAACTACAGTGAAGGTGGTTTTAATTTAAAAAATTTAAAAGAAAACAGTAATAATGTTCAGGTAGGTGAATTGATTGCATTTAAGATGAGCACAAAAGATAATAATGAAGCTCAATGGCAAGTTGGCATTATTCGTTGGATGCGAACTATTGGACGAGAAGGCGTTGAAATAGGGGGTGAATTCATTGGGTTATCCGCAATCCCGGTTGGTGTCAGCCTATTAGTCGATGATATTGAAACCAAACAATTACAACGTGCATTACTGATACCCGAAATAAAATCCAGTAACCAGGAAAATTCACTTGTTACTTTTTTATCGAATTACCGTATTGGTGCTGCAATTAACATTCAAATAAACAAAAGCAAATTAAGCGTTAAATTAATTAGAGAAAGTGATGATATTGGCTTATATCAACAGTTTCAATATGAACTGATGAATGCAAAACGAACCATCGAAACAGAAGATTCAGAGAAAAAAGAAAATCCTGATAATAAAGATCTGGATGATGTCTGGTCGATTTTGTAATCTATTAAAATGGAGATAGAATAATCTTAATATTTAGTTTATTCGTTGGATTTAAAAATTAGGTATTATTGAAATTTATTTTTGAATAGAACTGTAATATAAAAAAATTTTATAGTTGTTAGATACAGTAGTTCGAGAGTAAATTTTATGTATAGATATATAACAGTAAACAGTATTAGAATTTAAGTTGACTGTATTTAAACTAAAATACTAATTGTATTGTGACCAAGTTATCATATTAAATCTGTCTTTCCACTATTTAAGATGCTATCGTATTTTACAATAATATAAATTTCACTTAAAATAAAGTGATAACTACTTCTCGCTTTTGTGAATGTATAGTAGTATTGAACTCATGATGAAACGCTCAATAAAACAAATACTTATAATTGGTCTAAGTACTGTTGCACTGCAGAGTGTTTCGCTTGTGTCTGCTGATATTTATCAATGGCGTGATGATAGTGGTGGAATTCAGTTTGGTAATAAACCACCTGAAAATAATGCTACAGTTGCGTTAATTTCTAAAACCAATCCTGTTGTCGAGTCTGGCAGCTCAGAGGTGAAAGCAGATAAATCAGGTTCAAGTATTGAAGTATCAAAGTCCAGTATTTTTAAGCACAGTCGCCGTAGTAGTTTGCTCTTCCAAGGTTCTGAAAAAGATGATAAATCCAGAATCATTAGTGTTCGACTTTTAAAAGAAAGTAAAGATGCTTTGATCTTTGATGTAAATTATTATTTATCTGAAAAAATTGATGGTACCGCGAATATTGGTATTATTCCGAATATGGACAGTTGGTCTGCGGCATACACTAAAGCACACCCTGGTCGACACGCTACAACGATAGCCGTTAAACTTTCTAATAGTGGAAAATCAGTCATTCGTTCCAGTTCATTAAAGCTATCGATGGCGTTAGCGAAAGAAACTGGCTATGTAGGTTCTCTATTTGAACATGACTTGTCATTTAACAAAGTTTGGTATAAAAACTGATTTTATCCTGAATAACTCCTCTACTTTTTAATTAATCTATCTAATTAGAATATAAAGTGATATTTTACTTTATCCTGTTTCAATTACGCGTAATAATCTCGAGCTTTCCATTGTTATCAAGGTGATACAGTAATGACTGATGATGAATATTCCAACTTAGATGCAATTCTAATGGAAAACATTGAGGATTGTTTATCTATTGATGAGGCACATGGTTTTCTCACTGCTATGTCGGTATCTCAAATTAGCTTATCAAATGACGAATGTATTGAGAGTATTTGTGGTGATAGTGATTTTGATGATCAATCACGGAAAGCGGTCTCGGATTTAATTCTAAAAATGCATTCTGAGATTCAATCTATGCTTACCAGTTCTGATCCATTTGATATTCTCATTATTGAAACAGAACAAGATGACGAAATTATCGAGGTTTTTGAAGGCTGGTGTCAGGGGTTTATGTTAGCCGTGGCACAAGAGCATAATCTTTGGGATTCTCTTGAAAAAACTGAACAAACGATATTATCCCCAATCGCTAAAGTGGCTTTATTAATAAGTGATGAATCACTTGAAATGGAAGATGATGAATATGACATGCTAGTTGAATTGCTTCCGGGTGCCGTTATGGGGTTACATTCGTATTTTAAGAATAAATCAGTAAATCAGATTAGCCTATAACGATTTACCCACAATTAAAGTGTGTTGTAGGAGTATTGATTCAGTTAATTTATCTCTATTTTAATTTCAATACAATAAATAATTATATTTATTTTTTATAATTTTCAATACATTATTCAAATAACTCATTGATATCATCGATTTCACATCGAATTTTAATAAAATTAATAAGTTGTAAAATTAAAACTTCATAACTCACGTCCGATATTATATGTATCTCTATTAATTATTGGATCATTATGTTGCGGATAATTTTAAATTTTAAATTTACAATAAACATTATTTTTATTAGTGTCATTACTTTGAGTAATTTTAACCTGATATTAGCGTCAGACGATTGGGTTCATGATTTACGCTATAAAGAGTTTATAACCGAAGCTGATAATGGCAGCGGTGCTGCAATGTATGAGCTTGGTATCATGACCGAACGCGGCCATGGCACAGAAAAGAATATTGAAAAAGCAATAGCTTGGTATATAAAGGCAGTAGAAAATGATTATCCCAGTGCTAATGTGCGCTTAGGAAAACTATACCTGGAAGGTGTAAGTGTTGATAAGAATTACGATCTGGCATTTAAATATTTGCAAAGTGCTAAAAAAAGTAACGCTTCGGGAGCATATTATTATTTAGCTGTAATGTATGAAAATGGCTATGGGACTAAACAAGATTTAACACGAGCCAAACAACATTATGATAAAGCTGCAAAGTGGGGACATTATGGAGCTCAAGAAAAAAGCAAAAAAATAGCAGCTATATTAAAAGAGGCGAATAATAAACCGCAAGTTGCAATAAAAGTTAAAGAAAAATCGATAGTTGATTTGAAACATGAAAATAAAACGAAAGTTAAAACGTCACAAAAAATAGTAGCCGTTAAAAAGAAAAAACCTTTTGTAACCATTAAAGATATTAAAAAAAGTTTGTTAAGCGGTATGTGGTTCAATGGAGATAGTCCACTGGGTTTTTTACCATCACCTCGAACGTATTGTATTTCAAAAAATAAAATTGGACTTCGATGTGTCTCAAAAGAAATGTCCCGAAATACAGGGCGTGAAAAAGTGTATTATTTAATTGAAAGCAAAATAAGTGACATTGATAATTATGGTGACTTTACAATTTCATACAAAAATAAAGTGACTAAAGTTGATGTTTATAATTCTGTTACCGAGTCTGGTGAGACTTATGTAACACGGATAAAAGTAGGAGAACAGAAAAAAACTCATATTTTGAAATGTACTGTTACCGGTAAAAACGTTAATTGTAATAAGAATGGTATGCAGAATTATCAATTTGTAAATTTAATTCGAAAGAGTAAAAAATACAGCTTTCAGCCTGCTTTTGAATAGTGATTTCAGTTAATTATTGAAAGTAAAATAAACATCATATCGGGTTTTTTTACTTTCAATCGTAGTATCCGGGGTTCTTCCGGATATAGCTTCAGCACCTTTTGGTCGTTTAACCACAACGCGATTTTTAGCATAACGTAATGATTCTTCAAGTAACTGTGTTGTATCTTCATCAGCACCAAGAAGCTTTTGTAGTAATTGCATATTCTTTTTAACCAAAGCTGATTTTTTCTTATCCGGATACATCGGGTCAAGATAAATAACATCTGGTAGCATAGTTAAACTCTTAAAATAATTCAGACAATTCTGTTGTATTAAGGAAAAGCCGTTATTCTGTGTTTTTGTAAAATCATCATCGTAACAAGCACGTTCAATACCGTCGCTTACTAGTTTTGCTATAATAGCGGATTGCTCAAGCATTATTACAGGACAACCCAGAGTCGCTATCACAAATGCATCTTTAGCCAAACCGGCAGTAGCATCGAGCACGGTGGGGAGTGTTTTCGTTGTTTTTAATCCAATTGCTTTAGCAATGGCTTGCCCTTTGCCGCCACCAAACTGCTTTCTGTGCGCAGTAGAGCCTGATAAAAAATCAACATGAATGCGATTGTTATTTTCATTATCAACTAATTCGATAAAATCCGGTGTGAAATTCAGTGTTAATAATGAGCTTGCGAGTTCAGGTGAAACACAGTTTAGTTGGTGTTGCTCTGCAAACTGAGTGGCATCGCGTTTACAAATAGAGTCACTATAACTGACACTAATATTTTGGGAGTTTGACATAGACTCATTATAACGAAATCCATGTTAATTAAAACTGCAGGTGATAATTCACCTGCAGTAATTTATTTAATCGAAGTTTCTAGTTGAATGTTCTCCTGCTGGCTCATGGCAGGCTGCTGTACAAATACTGTTGCTGGCCAGAGGTGCATTTTTATGATCCTTAAGGTTGTCATTATACCTTCGTCCATGACAACCACCACAATCCGGAATCAGGTTTTTCCCAGGGTTTCTGCCAACGTCGTTTTGACTATTGGTAGTGTGACATTGCCGACACGAGTATTGCGAATGGTTCGAGGGGAATATTCCTGTATGAGAATATCGAACATTGATGTTGAACTTCACTGTACTACGGTGACAAGTATCACACTGGATCGACGTGATAAAGTGGCCATTATTTTTACCCAGCGCTGTGCTGCCGTTATGACACGATGAACAAGTACCAATCACTTGACTATGATCAACCTTGGCACCAAGCCAGTTAGGTAATTTTGGATTATGGCAAGCTTCACATAGATTAGTAGTGTTAATATGCCTTGCCGATTTTCTCTGACCACTGGTGGTGCCGTTATGGCATGACACGCAGCCACTGCTGATAACATTATGATCAATTTTAGCTCCTGTCCAGGTTCTGAAATTGGTATGGCAATCACTGCAAATATTACTACTTTGAATGTGGTTGCTAGGTTTACCACGTTTTTTAGTTGCTGTTGGATTGTTATGGCAACTGACACAATTACTGGAAACCGAACCGTGATCCATAGTAACAGATGCCGTCCATGAACGACGGCTACCATGGCAAACAGAACAATCAGTGTTAATCAGTTGAATATGTTGAGCTGAACGTTTACCACCTTTAGTACTGCCATTATGGCAGGTTAAACAAGCGCCCCTTACGTCAGCATGATCCGTTTTAGCACCTCGCCAGTTGGTTAATTTCGGGTTATGACAACTTTCACACAAGTTAGAGGTATTCATGTGAGTTGCTGATTTTTTCTGACCCGCTGTCGACCCATTGTGACACGAACTACAACTACTGGTAATGGTGTTATGGTCAACTTTAGCGCCAGACCAGGTTCTAAAGTTGGTGTGGCAATCACTACAAATATTACTGCTTTGAATATGATTGCTGGGTTTGCCACGTTTCTTAGTTGCAGTCGGGCTGTTATGGCAGCTCACACAATTGGTGGATACCGAGCCGTGATCCATAGTTACGGATGCCGTCCATGAACGACGGCTACGATGACAGACAGAACAATCGCTGTTAATCAACTGAATATGCTGGGCTGATCGCTTGCCACCCTTAGTGCTGCCATTATGGCAAGTCAGGCAAGTACCACGCACTTGTCCGTGATCCGTTTTAGCATTACGCCAATTTGGCAAGGTTGGATTATGGCAGGTTTCACATAAATTACTGGAGTTTATGTGATTCGCTAATTTTTTCTGACCCGTGGTCGTACCATTGTGACAGTTCACACAGCCACTGGTAATGGTTGAATGATCTATTTTCGCACCTGTCCAGGTTCTAAAATTGGAATGGCAATCACTACAAATATTACTACTTTGAATGTGATTACTGGGTTTACCACGCATTTTAATTGCCGTTGGGCTGGTGTGGCAGCTGATGCAAGTTGTTGTGACTTGATCATGATTCATAGTGACTGAAGCAGTCCATGAACGGCGGCTACGGTGACATCCTGAACAATCCGTATTAACTAATTGGATGTGTTTCGCAGATCGTTTACCCCCTTTAGTACTGCCGTTATGACACGTTAAACAAACACCGCGTATCTGGGCGTGATCCGTTTTTGCAGGAAGCCAGCTTTTTAATTTTGCATTATGGCACGTTTCACATAAATTACTGGTACTCATGTGTTTTGCTGATTTCTTCTGACCTGCAGTAGTGCCATTGTGGCAACTGTTACAACCACTGGTTATGACATTGTGATCAACTTTCGCACCCGACCAGGTTTTGAAATTAGTGTGGCAATCACTACAAACATTACTGCTGGCGATATGGTTCACCGGTTTACCACGTTTTTTCGCTGCTGTCGGATTATTATGACACGATGAACAGTTAGTCGATACTGAGTCATGGTTCATCGTTACACCTGCTGTCCATGAACGACGGCTGCTATGACACACCGAGCAGTCTGTGTTGATTAAACTAATGTGTTTCGCCGATCGTTTGCCACCTTTAGTACTACCATTGTGACACGTTAAGCAACTGCCAATGACTTGAGCATGATCGACTTTAGCACTGGTGACCCAATTTTTTTGAGTTGCATTGTGGCACGTTTCACACAGCATGGAACTGTTAATGTGTTTTGCCGATTTTTTTTGCCCAGCGGTTGAACCGTTATGGCACGTGCTACAACCAGTTGTAATGTTACTGTGATCCAGTGTGCCTCCGAGCCAGGTTCTAAAACTCTTATGACAATCGATACAAACATTACTACTTTGTATATGGTTGCTGGATTTACCCCGCATTTTGGTAGCCGTAGGGTTATTGTGGCAGCTGGAGCAGGTCGTTGAAACTTGATCATGATTCATTGAAACTGATGCAGTCCAGGATCGTCTGCTGCGATGGCAGCCTGAACAATCAGTATTGACTAACTGGATGTGAGTTGCAGATTGCTTGCTTCCTTTTGTACTGCCGTTGTGGCAACTTAAACAGGTTCCAAGCACTTGATCATGGCTTACTTTGGCGCTATTCCAGTTTTTGATTGAGGCATTATGGCAAGACTCACACAAAGTCGATGTACTGATGTGAGCACTGGATTTTTTCTGACCAGAGGTAGTGCCGTTATGGCAACTAAAACAACCACTGGTAATATTACTGTGATCCAGCTTACCGGCGCGCCAACTTCTAAAGTTGCTATGACAAACTTCGCATTGATTGTCACTTTTAACGTGATTAGCCGGTTTACCACGTTGCTTTGAGGCATTAGCCTTGTTGTGACAGCTGATACAATTACCCGTTATATTTGAGTGAAAGAACAGCGCAGGTTTCCAGGCACGGGTTTTATGACAGTTTTCACATCGCTCGCTACTTTGCACATGGTTAAGGTTTTTACTTTTTGCAGATTTTGCTGTGCCGTTATGACAGGTAATGCAAGAACCAGTGATGGAGTTATGATCCATTCGAACGTTTGACCAGGTTTTTTGAACATGGCAATTTTCACAATTATTAGTACTTCGAATATGCCCTACCGTCTTTTTAGAGGTTGAGATAGTACTGCGACTACCATGACAACCGGCACAGGTTTGTGGTGTGCCTTTAAAAATCCCGCGTTTATGACAGGAATCACATTTAACATACCGATGAGCACCATCTAACGGGAAGCCGGTTTTGTAGTGATCAAAATTGTTACTCACTTTGCGAGCATGGGCGAAATCAAATTGACTAAATAATAAACAAATTAAAAGTATCTGAACCCCAATAAATAACTTTTTGATTAAATTTTGCTTGTGTGTGAAGTCTAATAAATGGCTACTATTAGTCGGTATCATCATGATTGTGAGCATCCTGTTTACTTTTTGTTCTAATTATTAATGGTATTTTATGTCTAAATGTAGGAAGTTATATCTAGATATAGCTATATTTTTTATTTATGGTAAATGAGTTCTAATGGTAGATTATGATGTTAAGTTTTCCTAAACGCAGTTCACAAAATAGATTTATGACGTGATAAATGAGTCACAAAAAACTAAAAAAAGTGGGAAAGATTATTTTTTTAAGTTATTTTCTAGAATGAATTTAGATTTTCAAGCGGAAGTTTGAAAAATTTGCTTTAACAAATTTTTAAGAAATGACACCTTAGTAAGGAACAGTATTTCAATATTATTATTCGAATAATTATATCGACGGCTAATAATTAGTGATTATTCTCGTATACGTTATTAGTCCCATCCAGAATCCCGAGCAGAGTGTTCGGGTTTAGGTTTATGACATGTGCCAGCACAATCTTTAAGTGCAACAACACTCAGATTTTTATGTTTTTTCGGAACATATTTATTTCGATGACAACCAGCACAATCCGGACTTAAACCCTGATCTCGCCATGGAATGGTTTGACTGTTTGATTTGTGGCAATTTAAACAACGGAGCCGTGGACCGTGATCTGGATAGTTTCCTCTGTGACTATAGCGAGCTGGTTTCCATCCCCGGGTAGTGTGACAGTCGTTACACTGAGCCGATGTGACAAAATGGCCACTATTTGTGCCCGTCGCGGTACGTCCATTATGACAATTTGAGCAGCTACCCGTTACCCCATCATGGCTGAATGAAGCTGGTTTCCAGCCTCGAGTTTTATGACAAACCTCACATCCTGCTGTAGTTTGAATGTGTGTTCCCGATTTGCCGGTAGCTGTTGAACCATTATGGCAACGGTTACAATTAGCCACAATATTGTCATGAACAAACTTGGCAGGTCGCCAACCACGAGTGCTATGGCAAGCATCACAGGCTCCAGTGGTTTGGATGTGTGATCCCGATTTACCACGCGCCTTAGCACCATTATGACAATTCGAGCAGGGTTGCGTTATATTGTCATGTGTAAAGCGGGCAGGTCGCCATGCAGCCGTTCGGTGACAATCATCGCAAGTATTACTGCTGGCCACATGTCGGAGATTTTTACCAGTAGCGGTACGGCCATTATGGCAAGTAAAACAACTACCGCTGATTGAAGCATGATCTACTCGTGCACCTGTCCAGCGATTTTCAGTGTGACAGTTATCACAGGATTCATTACTTTTGATATGTGTGTTTGGTAGTTTTGAGACAGCTATATTACTCGTAGCCGAATGGCAGCCAATGCAGTTAAACGGAGTACCTTTAAATAATCCCCGGCGATGGCAGGATGCACACTTAGCACGCTGATGCGCCCCATTTAAAATAAAGTTTGTTTCAAAATGGTCAAAATTCTTTCCAATGGCCACCGCATTAACAGATTGTACCGGCATTACTAAGAGAAACATCATAAGTGCTTGTTTTAAATATAATTGAACACGAGTATTTGCTGGATAATAAAAAATGTTAACAATAAACTGAACCATAAAATGACCTTTGCACGATTAACTCTTGTAGAAACATCAAACACTATGACTTTGTATTTATCTCTTGCAATTACTATAGCGACCAGAATCCAAACCACTTAACGCAGAAAATGTGACAAAGTCAGCATTATTCAGAATCTGTTAAGTAAGAACGTCAATCGGACATCTTTATGAAATTTAGTGACGTAATTAGGTGATTAATTCATCAATGAAACAATTGTGAAATACTTTATCTGTAAAGTAATGGCATGGTAGTGAAATTAATTCCCACGATCTGTAGGATATTCGAACTACCTTAAGTAACGTATTTTAAGGATTTGTTTTCCAAATGAGCCTGTTTTGGAAGACCGTAAACCACGGAAAGGTATCTTCAAATTACCGATTTCCTCTTTATATTCATAAAGTTACGTTTAGTATTCAATCTTTTGTATTTGCAGATAAGGAAGGAATTTTATGTTTCATCGAATGACCCGCTTGGCAGTTACCACGCTAATAATTACAACAACTCTTTTTGGATTACAAGCATGTGGTGGCGGTGATTCGACTACAGCACCAATTAATAAGGATCCTGCTTCGGGAACGAAGGATAAAATAGCCCCAACTGTGACTACATCTAATTTAGGTACAGTGGATTACACACAAGCTATTATTATCAAATTTAGTGAAGCAATCGTCGTAACTGATGCCGATGTTGTTCTGCATCAAATGCAAACTTCCGGAATGGTTACAGTTCCTACCAGTGTCACGGTAAGTGGCTCCTCACTCACTATTACACCCAGCACTGCTACGGTAACAACCCCCTTACTGCCCGCAACGGATTATCATTTGATACTCAAAAATACCATTACCGATTTAGCTAAGAACGCGTTAATTAAAAAAGAGTTATCGTTTACTACTGCAACTGAAGGTACGGGCGGCAATGGTGGTGGTAACGGCGGTAATCCTGGTGGTGGGAATACAACCAAAACAATCACCTTTATCGAGTTAAATGATTTACACGCAAATCTTGTTCCTCACTCTGAAATGATTCGTCAAACGGGTGCGGCATCGGGTAAAAAAGTTTTGATTTCAGAGCGTGGTGGTCTAGTTCGAATAGCAGCAAAAATAAATGAAATACGAATGGCAAATCCACAGAGTAGTGTTTTAATGAACATTGGTGATACTTATCATGGTGGCGCAGAAGCAATGTTTTCTATTGGAAATGCAATTGTTAAACCCGTTAATGCTCTGGGTATTGATGTAGCTGTTCCTGGTAACTGGGATTTTGCATATGGTCCACAAGTGACAAATTTTCGGTTTGGTAAATTAGTTGATGAGGCTCAAGTTTTAAGACCTACTTTTATTGTTTTAGGTGCAAATGTAAAATATAAAACACCAATATTTGATGTTACACAAACAGCAGATTATAACGATCCGGCAACAAGTGTGATATTTAAAAGAGGGATGTTTTCTGCTATCGATAATCTTAAGAAAAATATTAATATAAAAGATCCGATTACAGGTGAACAATTTGCAGAAAATGATCCTTTTCTTCCCAGCACTACAATCAAAACTATTAATGGAATAAAAGTCGGATTCATTGGAATTACATCTGATATTGTAAAGTTAATGCACCCAATGATGGCGTTAAATTTAAAATTTACACAAGGTAAAGCAGATTATCTTCTATTACTAAATGGACTGGCAAAAGCACTAAAAAACAGTGATAAGGTAGATTTAGTTGTAGTTATGAGTGAGTTAGGCATTCAAAAAGATATCGCTCTTGCTGATTCAATTAGTCAGGATGCCAATAATCGACCCCTGGTTGATATCTTTTTCTCTGCGCACACTCATGAATTAGTGGCTAGCGATAAACAGATCACATCAAAATCCGGTTCTTTAGTGGTGGAAGCTGGTAATGATACTTATCTGGGACAATTGGATGTTACCTTTGATAGTAATAATGCTCCAACGAATTTTAAATGGACAATACACCCAATCGATAGCTCTATTACACCTGATACTACTATCCCATATATTAAAACGATTCAATTGTTAGTTAACGAAGCCCGGGTTCCATATCTGAACGTTACAACTCCGATATCAATACCACAGGTGACTTTGGCCGGTGGACCAAGTGGCGGTAATAATTTTGTAACTCCACAAAAATTATCCCAGTCGATTGATGTAACTGTTGGGAGTACAAAAGTAATACTTGATCGTAAAAATGCATTAGAGAGTAATTTTAACAATGCGTATACTGACATTCTTAGAAATGTTCAGGGAACAGATGTTGCAGTTACACCGGGTTTTCGTTTTGATAGTTCCATTGTGCCAGCACCAGCTGCAACGGATTACTGGGAAGTTGAGAATAATGTCACTTTAACTGGAAAAATTACAATAGCCGATGTGTATCGATTTATGCCTGCGGCATATTTTCTTGCAAATGGGACGACTACTATTGAAAATGTTAAAAGAGTTTTAGAAGG